>NZ_LOVS01000088.1:0-97070 GCF_001523835.1 Burkholderia sp. ABCPW 14
TGTCCCGATCGCGGACCGGTTCAGGCCGATGAGCAGGTCTCCCTCCCAATGGCCCGGCACAGCACGATCCTGCACTTCTGCTGGGCGACTGGAAATCATCACGTCCTCGCTGACATGCGCCCAAGCCCACGAACCGCCGCGTAATGCCGGAACAGCGTCGGGGATGTCGCGGCGTCATAGCCGAACCGCACGGTATCGCCGATGTCCGCGGCTGCCCGGACATGATCCACGACGGCGGGCGGAATGCTGTCGATCGGCGGGAAGTAGTGCAGTTGTTGAAAGACCTTCAACAACACCATCAGGCCCAGTCGAGGTCGCTCGCCGCGGGTTGACCGGCGCGCCCATTCGAGTTCGTCGGGCAGCGGTGTGTAACAGGCTTGCAATTCCCGGGGTGCCAGAACCTCGGGGAAGCGCGGGTACGCGGTGCGTTCGAGGGCTGCCATTGCGGATCGTCCGGATCGCAGAGGGCCACTCAGATTAGCGCAAGAAAAGTCGAGGGTTACTGCCTCAAATCGTAATGATTCTCGCGATCTTTATAACTTCACGTCTTATGATAGGAATTTGCGCTGACCTTGTTCATACCCGTAACCAGCCGGTAGCGACCGGCGCCGACGAAATTCGCTGGCAAACAGGGTTCGGCTTCGTGACTGACATCGTCACGTGGCTCTCCACGTCGGGCTGTGCTGAAGACCGGCTGCGGCAAATCGAACAGCGCCTGCACCGCCTGTCGTCGCTGTACGGCCAGTTGCATGTGAAAAAGAACACGAGCGTTGAGACGATTCGCTCGCTGCCAGCCAGTACCGTCAAGATCCTGTATGAGTTGCTGGACCCGGAGTGTCCAGAAAATCCGTTTCATCGCGCCAGGAGCCGTTGGCGCGTCTACGTTGCATTTGTGTTGATGCTGCATCAAGGGTTGCGGCGCGGTGAACTGCTTCTGCTTCCCGTTGATACGGTGAAAAGTGCTTATGACCATCGGCAGCAACGAACGCGCTACTGGCTCAATGTCCAGGAAAACAGATACGAATCCGCCGAAGACGATTCCCGTTACTCCAGGCCCTCGATCAAGAACGTACACTCGATCCGCCAGGTGCCGGTCAGCCAGCTAACGGCGACGATCGTGGACACGTACGTTGAAAACTATCGCGGCCGTCCTGATCACCCGTTTCTCCTGAACGCGCAGTCCAATATGCCGCTGGCGACCGAGACGCTTACAAAGGCATTCGCCCAGATGTCGCGCTGCCTGCCGTCCGACGTCCTGAAAGAACTGCGCGATCGTACTGGAAAGGAATCTGTCACGCCCCACGATCTACGCCATACCTGTGCCGTGGTCCGGCTTCATCAGTTGCTCGAGCAGGGTGATCCGATGGACGAGGCGCTTCAGAAGATGCGCGCCTTCTTCGGATGGTCGAGAAAATCGGTCATGCCGACACGCTATGCACGCGCGGTATTCGAAGACCGGCTCGCCGACGTCTGGAACAACGCCTTTGACGATCGCGTCGCCATGCTGCGAGCGTTGCCTCTGGGACATTGAGATGAGCACGCCCCAGATGCAGGGGGAACTGTTTCCTCAGCCGAGGCAGCCCCATGCCGATCCAATCGACGCGCTGCTGTCGGCGTTGCCGACCCTGCCCCCAACGATTCGCTACTACGATGACTTTGACGATTGCGTGAGGTCAATACCCACCCCCGTTGACGTCGATGTCTTCGAGTACATGTACGACGGGCAGCGCGGATCGTTCGACTTTGCGCGATTCGACAACAGTTGCGGCCGTCTCCTGAAACATCTGTTCGCCTATGTGCTCGGTGAAGACTACAGCGTATCAACGGCCGTTCATGCGGTGACAGGAGCGATCCACCTGAGTCGCGACGAAATTGCATCTGCGATCACTGCAACGCCCATCGGAATTCAGCAGTTCTGGACTGTCCTGCGGGCGAAGGCGCTACCCAAAACAGCGTATTCCTGTTTAAAGACGCTGCTGCACATGCTGTGCATCCATCGGCTGAATGGGTGGTCCCGATCTTACCTTGAGTTTCTGAGCGCCCTGCCCTGGCCGGCGCGAGATCCATATGCTGGCGTTCGATCAGGCGACGTGTTTCTCCTGGTCGATGAAGAAACGCGCATTGTTCGATACCTTGATGAGATCGCTGCTCAAGTGGTGTCGGCTGCGACGCCCCTGATTGCCGATCTAGATGAAGCCGGCATGCTGCTATGTTCCTATGCATTTGCAATGCGGCCCGTCCAGATCGCCAAGCTGAAGATGCGGAACGTACGCGTCTGGCGTGAGGCGCCCGACGATCTGCCGACAGTGCATCTTACGTTTCACATGGCCAAACAAAAGGATCCGGCCAGGCGAAAGCCGCTGACACGCAGGGTAAAACGCGAATGGGCTCCTATATTGGCAGCTCTCGATGAGCAGCGAAAAGCTGAAGCCGCGGCTGGTTCAGCACGGTTCTTCCGGGTGCAGTCTGCCGGCGACGCGGGAAGCAGGATTGCGCGGCTGGTAAGAAAACTGATCGACTCCGAAGAGCGTGGTACGCCAACCGATCTGCGTCACACCGCTGCACAACGACTCGTTGACGCTGGGGCCAGCCACGAAGAGCTTGCCGAGTTCATGGGGCATTCGTACGTACGGACCGGACTGGTTTACTACGAGACGTCGGCTTCGCACGCCGAACGGATCAACCGGGCGCTCGGTGCATCGGATGTCTACCGGCGCGTGGCAAAGATCGCACACGACCGGTTCATCTCCCTGGAAGAGCTCACCCAACTCAAGGGGGATCTGCAAATCGCCGGCGTGCCCCACGGCATTCCGATCGCCGGAATCGGTGGCTGCACGTCGGGACAGCCCGCGTGTCCCTATAACCCGGTGACGTCGTGCTACGGATGCAGGAAGTTCATGCCCTTGCATGACAAGGCGATGCACGAGAGCGTGCTGGCCTCAATGCGCGAAGTGGTCGTGCTCTTCGAACAGAGTTCTCGTGGGGAAACCCGGTCTCGGACCTATCTCCAGTTGCAGCGCACGATCGCCGAAATACAGACGGTCATCGACGAGTTGGAGGGCGAAGACCGATGAATCCCCACTACCTCGCGTTCATCGATCTGGGCAAAGCGCTTGCGCGCGACAAAGGCTTGCAGTGGGACATGCCACTCGACGACGCAGGCGCTGCTCAGGACGAGGTGGGATGGAACCTCACCGTCGCTGCTGGCGACGTGCCCCCGCCGACCCACTACCTGCGAGACCTTGGCACGGATGTGAAGGCGCTGGCAATCGTCAACGCGGAGCGTGTCGCGCGTGGCTTGGCACCGCTTGCCAGACGGCCGCTGTCTGCCGCATGGCAAGACCTCGTAAAGGCGGCGGTCGCCGAGCAATTGCTGTTCAGGCGCAACACGACTGGATATGTGGCGCAATGCATCGCACGTCCACTGCGGGTCATCGCGACGTGCGTGGACAAGGAGCCGTGGGATCTGACCGTTGATGACCTGCGCGTTGCTGTGCGTATTGGCAAAGCTATCCAGGCCACGGGGAAGCTGGGAGACTTGGTGGTCGGAATCGTCAAGGTGGTACTTGATGCCCAGCACATCTGCGATGCGGGGCCGCTGTACTCGTCGCTTGCCGTTCCACGAATGAAAGGCAAAAGTGCGATCAAGGCAAAACATACGTGGTCGCCGGACGAGCTTCGTGGCGATCTCGAGGCCCGCAAGCGTGGTGAACGCCTGCCGGAGCGCCGAGCGTTCTGGGAACTGACGCGCATCGTGATGACCGAAAAGCCGCGCACATTCATAGACGATCTGCGGTTCGCTGCGATGCGCGCCTTGATCGTGACCGGTATGCGGGCGGGCGAAGTCGCGTTGCTGCCGATTGACTGGAAGCGGGAGCGCGCATACCTGGATTCGAAGGGACGGCCCGCCGGAGAATCCGGTGGTATCTCGACATCCCTGATGGTTCGTCACTTCGCTGAAAAGCAGCAGGAGGATGAGAGCGACAGCCGCGTGCTGCGTGAAGGGACCCAGCCCGTGCCCGAGATGTTCCGGACGCTGTTGACGGAGACACTGGACCACGTAGCCCGGATCACCGAACCACTGCGTGCGACGCTGAAGCTGCAATGCGAAACCGGCCGGCTACTCCCATGGTATCCGCTCGACAGCGTCGTGCCCGTCATCGAAATTTACACGCGCCTTATGGGCAATCCGTTCTGGTCAAAAATCGAACGGGAGCCGTTCATCGAACGCTATCGGGAAGGCTTCGATCCCGCGGTCCTTGCCGAACTGCACGAGTACCAGCATGAGCGGCGGCGCAGCGGCGAGCTGATGCTCGACATGGCCGTCTATCAGTTCGGGAATCGCCTGAAAACAGCGATGCTTGAGGGCGAGACCAGCCTGCGCTTCCGCCATGGTGATGGCTCGCCGATCAACCTCCTCGAGCGGATGGAGTGGCATGCGACGCATCTGCACATCGGCGAACTCGAGGAACACATTCGACTCACGACACCGACAAAGGTATCCGACCTCACTCCCCTGCCGCTGGCCAGCAGTTCTGTTCAGCCGTGGGAGTTCCTGTTCGTGCAGCCCAAGCGTTCGCTCGCTGAAGAGCGCAACGATGGTCTGTGTGACGTAACCCGCTACATGGCCGTCAACCGCCCGGACCCTTCGTTCATCGGGCAAGCGCTCGGTGATGCGAAGCACCTGCCATCGCTGTTCGAAAAGTACGGTCAGACCGATGAAGATCGCGCACTGAAAATCGAGTCGCATATGCTGCGCCATCTGCAAAACACGGAGCTGTTCCGGCTGGGCGTGGCCGACACCATCATCTCGAAGCGCTTCAACCGGCGCAGTGTCGCACAGAGCTACGAGTACGATCACCGCAGCTTGGCTGAGGATCTCGAACAGATCGAAATTCCACAGGACATCGAGATCATGCTTGGCGAAAAAGCCAGCACCGTAGCCAGGCTCATCAAGGGTGGCAAGGCCAGAGGTCCGATCGTCGACGCGTTCCAGCGCATCCAGGCCACCGACGGCGACGCAGCCGCGTACGAATATCTGCGTGCGGAAGCGGACGGCTTCCATGCCACGCCGTACGGGCACTGCCTGAACTCGTTCACTGTTGACCCTTGCCCCAAGCATCTCGAGTGCTTCGCCGACTGCCGCCATCTCTCGGCGACCGAGCTTCCGGAGCATCGGCGGAACCTTGTTCGGCTCGAAGGCAAGTTCCAGCTGGCACTGGAGACGATCAGGGCCCGTCCGTCGACGAGCATTGGCTGGAAAAACCAGCTTGAGCATGCAGAAAAGCGGCTGGCGGGTGTACAGAAACTGCTCGCGACTGCGCCGGGCGAACACCCCTTCCCCGATGGGATTGACCTCTCACTGCCGCCGCAACGCGGAGTACTGGATGACTAACAACAATGAAACGGCATCGGCCGACGACAAGCAGATGCGCGAGATTCTCGAGACGTTGCTGGCCAACGACGAGGACATCACGGCGCGTGCCGTTGCCCGGTTGCATCCGTCCATCAAGGCAGCATCGTCGATCACCCGCAGCGAATCGCGCAGTAGATTGCTTGCCGAGAATCAGCAGCGCCAGTCGGAATACCGGCGCTGGCGAGGCCGTGTCGCAAAGCGCTCCGGTGCTGACACTGCCGCGTCGCTAGCGGATAAGGATATCCGGATTGCCGAGCTCGAAGCCACCGTGCAGTTGCTTACCGCGTCACACCTCGCCATGTTACGCGCCGTCGGCGAACTCGGCGGTTTCAGCAAGTGGGCCAGATTCTATGAGCAATACCGCGAGGCGCGGGATAAACTCATCGAACTCGGGGCTGTTCCTTCCGCTACAGTGTCCCCCTTGGAACCTCAGTAGCGACTTGGTGGAGAATGCCGACTATCGACACACTGGAGAGAAAGCGATGGCGAAGAGCGAATTGGAGGGCATCCTTGAAACGTTTGCTTCGGGCAACGGCTTTGGCAACCCCGACGACCGACGCAACGCCGAAGTTCGGTTGCAAGTGGCGCTGGCCGAGCAACAGAGGAAGACCGCCGCTCGGCTCAATTTGTTGACCCTGTTGCTCGTTGTTGTCGGCTGCCTCCAGGCGGTCGTCTTGGCCTTCCAAGTATGGGGCAAGTAGCATCGACTTCCAGAAACGGACCGACTTTGCCTGACGTGTTACCGACGCGCCCCCACGGGCGATCACCCCTACAGCACGAGTATGCCAAACGCAACACGCGCGCCGGCAGGAACCGCTCGCGGAAGATACCCCGTTGCGTCACTCCGCGATAAGCAGCGCAACAAACGACCTCCACACGAGCACGCAACAGGAAGCGCTCTAAAACGAGGTCATCCTGTGGATAACTCGGCCGCCTTCCGGTTGAAATACAACAAAACCTGAAAAACCGAACCGACGCAACACCACACCATAGGTGCCAAGAATCGACATTTTAGATTGTAGTAACTTTATAGAAATGTCGTATTTGGACCTCGCCGATGCGACGCTCTCGTGCAATGCGAGAAGCGCATCAAACGACGCACGCTCACGAACATGTGATTTTTCGATTTGCTGTTTACGTTCCGGTAGAGAAGCCGGACGACTGGATCGAAGCAAGCGACCGGACATCGATCGTCGCGTCAGCCAACAAAAACAGTGCGGAATTTCGGAGGCCTTGTCGGTCGCCACAGAGCCCCACACCATCGCACGAACGTGCGCACGCATACCGCCGTACGCCGCCGAGCCGACGGCAATACGCGGCGGCAAGCCCGTGGCCTGTCGATCACGCGAGGATTTTCACGGCGGTACTGTGGCCCACGGTGGCAACTGACGTCCCGCCGCGCCCGCTTACGCGCTCTCGCCCGGCCACCAAGGCTCCGGCGCGGACCGGATCAGATAGTCATCCAGGTTCTTGCCCTCCAGCCATTTCGGGCAGGCGCCGCGGCCCGTCCACGATTTGCCCGATGACGGATCGTAGTATTTGGCCGGCAGCTTCTTTGGCTTGTCCTTCACAAAGCCCGCGGCCCTCAGCAGTTCCAACTCCGTGATGCCGTATTGCTTCACCTGTTCCCGAATGGCGGCCAGCACCTCCGCCTTCTCTTTCTTCTTGGCTTCCTCGAGAAGCAAGTTGACGTGGCCGAGCTGCTTCTGCAGCGAATGAATTTTGCTGGTTGTCACGTGATGTGTGTCTTTATCGATACGCTGCCCGCGCTCCGACGGGCGTGCGGATTTCTGTCGCTATTGCGGAGCCTGCTCGGACTTCGCCGATTGTGACGGCGCCTTTGCCGGGCGACGCGCCTTCAGCATTCGCGCGCGCTTCGCATCAGCCGGCGACACCCGCCCCGCTTCGCCGCCCGTCAAATCGACGCGCACGGCGCCGTCGACGAGGCACGTCCAGTAACGGTTCCCGCGGCACCAGGTCTTCATCGCGTCCCGCAACTCCGCCTCGTTCGAGCCGAGTTCTTGCGCCCGATTGACCAAGTCCTCGAGAATGCCGACCTTGAGCGGCACCTTGGGCGCCGGATTTCTCGGGAAAGCCACGGGAAACCGCTTCTGGAGTTTCGCGATCGTCAACAGCACCGGATCCGTCGAGCCCGGCGAAGCCGCCTGCTTGGCATCCCGCTTCCGCAGCTTCTTCGCTGCCCGTTCCCGTTCGGCGTCTCTCGCAAGTTGATCGCGCAACGACGCAAGTTGCTCAAAGCCCATAACTTCCAGCCCACTGAAAAATAAGCCGAGATTGTAGCAGTCGACGGCGCGGCGTTCTCGCTACTCTATTGGCGAGCGTCTGTATCGACATTGACGACCGCCTTCGATGAGAAGCATCCGAGACCGAGACAGAGCTGGCAACGCCGCCGCCGGAACTCGTAAAGCTCACACCGCGTATCGCCGCCATCATCCGACGTCCCGCGCCCAAACCGGAAACAGCATAGTGAAGAACCGCAGCAGGCGCAGCCGAGCCTCGCAGTGGTTGCCCGTGCATCGCGCGGCCTACCGACTGCGGACCGCATGCCCGAGGATCGCGCGGCCGCACATAACATAAGCCGGCACGCGAGATGCTCGATGCGCCGCGCGTACCGTATCGGCCGCCACGCCGCTTGACGCACGGATCATCGATACTACACGGTCGCCGCATGATGAAATCACAGTGAAAACGCTATTATCGCGTCCGTTGCCTCCATTCCGGCGCGCGCCCGCAGGCCGTCCGTTCATTCCGCAAAACAACACGACAACGACATGACAAATACTCTCGAACGCGTGGATGGCGCCGCGCGGCATCTGGTTGCGGCCCGTCGCGCCGGCGTTGCCGGCGCGCTTCTGCCGGATGCCTGCCGGCCCGACGACATCGAAACGGCCCTCGCGACGCAGCGCCGCGTCGCTGAATGGCTGGGCGAGCCGGTGGGGGGATGGAAATGCGCGCTGCCGCCACCGGGGCGCGTCGTGGTCGCGCCGATCTTGTCGTCGACGATCCACATGTTCCCCACGTCGGCCGGCCCGTTGCGGGTCGTCGCCGATACGCCGACCGTCCGGATCGAACCGGAGATCGCCTTCGTGCTCGACCGCGATTTGCCGCCTCGCGGCAGGCCGTACAACGAAGACGACGTGCGCGGCGCGATTCGCGAGGTGCGTCTCGCGATCGAAGTGCTCGGCTGCCGCTATGCGGATCCGTCGCGCGCGACCGTGTTTGAATTGCTCGCGGACGGGCAGTTCAACCAGGGCTTGTGTGTCGGGCCGGTCGTATCCGACGGCCTGCACGCCACGCTCGACGTCATTGCGCTCGAGTTTCGAGGCGGGCTGAACCGGTCGATCGATGGCCGCCATCCGGACGGACATCCGTTCAAGCCGCTGCTGTGGCTTGTCAATTTTCTCGCCGCGCGCGGCGAATCCGTTCGGGCGGGCCAGGTCGTGACGACCGGATCGTATGCCGGGGCGATTGACGTGCCGCTTGGCCAACGGCTGACGGTGCGATTCGGCCAACTCGGCAACCTGTCGGTGGAACTGGTCGCCTGAGCCGCAAGCCGGGCGCGAAAGCAGCGCGCCGGTGCAGCGCTCGGCCGCCGCACCGACTTCAGGCGATTGCGGGCGCGCCATGCCGAACAATGGCGGGCGACGCGCGCGCCGGCGTGCGCGTCCGCGGGCGCATGCGTCGTCCGTCGTCCGTCGCCCGTCGCCCGTCGCCCGTCGCCCGTCGTCCGCGCAGTACGCGCTGTAACACGCTCCACCGCAGTCGACACATCCCGCCTGCGCACGCATGCGCCGTGCCCGAACATTGCGCCGCATGGCCTCCGAAGCGCGATCGGCCGACAAAATTCGCAAAAAGCGAACGCTAGCACGCGCGCGTTGGCCGGCTCCGGATCAGATCAAGGCAAAATACGGGTTTTGCGCCCGTCGGGCTCAGATACGTGATGCCGGAACAGGACCGTCGACGCCCGCCTTGGCTCGTCCCGCGTCCGGCAGGATAGCTCGCCGTCCCGGCGGGCCCATTGGAGCTTTTCCCCATGACCGAACCGAACATTTCATTCGCCGGCAGGCTTTCGCTTGCCTTCGGCCTGTTCTTTTCCGTGATCGGCGACCGCGAACTCGCGCGCCGCGCGCGCCGGCTGCGTGAAGCCGATGCCCCACCGGCACCGGCCGCGGCCCCCGTCGCGCCGCGCCGACCCGCCGCGGCGCCCGTGCCCGAAATCATCCGGGAAGCGAGCCCGGACGCCGCGCTCCAGTTGCTCGGGCTGCTCCAGCGCGACGCGCGCCTGATCGATTTCGTCGAAGAAGACATCGCCGGCTACGCCGATGCGGACATCGGCGCCGCCGCGCGCCTCGTGCATGACGGCTGTCGCGCGACGCTGCGCGAGCATTTCACGATCCGCCCCGTGCGAGACGAGGCCGAAGGCACCCGCGTGACGATCGGCGAAGGCTTCGATGCCACCGCTATCCGTCTCACGGGCAACGTCGTCGGCAAGCCGCCGTTCAACGGCAGCATCAGCCACCGGGGCTGGCGCGTCGACGCGGTGCGCCTGCCGAAGCTGAACAAGGGGCACGACGCGACGATCGTCGCGCCGGCCGAGGTGGAGCTATGAGCGAGCCGCGCTATTCGATCGGCATCGATCTGGGCACCACGCATTGCGCATTGTCGTACGTGGATCTCGCGGCCAGCGACGGCGAGAAAACGAATCTCGGCGTGCTGCCGGTCGCGCAGCTCACCGCGCCGGGCGCGATCGAATCGCCCGATCTGCTGCCGTCCTTTCTCTACCTGCCGCACCCGAACGAGCTCGCGCCGGGCGATCTCGCGTTGCCGTGGGCGGCCGAGCGCGATTTCGCGGTCGGCGAACTGGCGCGCAGCCGCGGCGCGGGCACGCCGATTCGTCTGGTGTCGAGCGCGAAGAGCTGGCTGTGCCATCCGGGCGTGGACCGTCGCGCCGGCATCCTGCCGAGCGACGCGCCGCCGGAAGTCGCGCGCGTGTCGCCGCTCGAAAGCTCGGTGCGCTATCTGACCCACCTGCGCGAAGCCTGGAACCACGCGCATCCCGACGCGCCGTTCGATCAGCAGGACATCACCGTCACGATTCCCGCTTCGTTCGATCCGGCCGCGCGCGAACTGACGGCCGAGGCCGCGCAGGCAGCCGGCTACGCGCACATGACGCTGCTCGAGGAGCCGCAGGCGGCGCTCTATAGCTGGATCGAGAAAAGTAGCGGCGCGTGGCGCAAGGACGTGAAGGTCGGCGACATCATCCTGGTCGTCGATGTTGGCGGCGGGACGACTGATCTGTCGCTGATCGCGGTCGTCGAACGCGACGGCAACCTCGAGCTGCATCGCGTCGCGGTCGGCGAGCACATCCTGCTCGGCGGCGACAACATGGACCTGACGCTCGCCCACGTCGTCGCGCGCAAGCTCGCCGCGCAAGGCACGCAGGCGGATCCGTGGCAGTTGCGCGCCCTCACCTACGCGTGCCGCAGCGCGAAGGAAACGCTGCTGAGCGATCCGGCGACGGACACCGTGCCGCTCGTCGTGCCGAGCCGCGGCTCGAAGCTGATCGGCGGCTCGATCCGCACCGAGCTGACTCGCGCCGAACTGACGCAGACGATCCTCGAAGGCTTCTTCCCGCAAGTCGACGCGTCGGCGCGACCCGTGAGCCGCACGCGCGCCGGCCTGACGCAGCTTGGCCTGCCCTATGCACAGGACGCCGGCATCACGCGGCATCTCGCGGCGTTCCTCGGCCGGCAGGTCGCCGCGCTCGCGGAGCTCGACGGTCTGCAGCACGTGCAAGACGGCGCGGCGAGCTTCCTGCATCCGACCGCGGTGCTGTTCAACGGCGGCGTGTTCAAGTCGCCGCTGCTCGTCGCGCGCCTTCTCGACACGCTGAATGGCTGGCTCGCCGCCGACGGCGCGGCGCCCGCCCGTCTGTTGGGCGGCGCCGATCTCGACCTTGCGGTGGCCCGCGGCGCCGCGTATTACGGCTACGTGAAGCGCGGCAAGGGCGTGCGCATTCGCGGCGGCACGGCCCGCGCGTATTACATCGCGATCGAGTCGGCGATGCCGGCCGTGCCAGGCCTCGAGCCGCCGATCCAGGCGCTGTGCGTCGCGCCGTTCGGCATGGAGGAAGGCACGGACGCCGCATTGCCGCCGCAGGAATTCGGCCTCGTGGTCGGCGAGCCGGTGCACTTCCGCTTCTTCGGCTCGTCGGTGCGCCGCCAGGATCAGGTCGGCACGCTGCTCGACTTCTGGTCGCCGGACGAATTGCAGGAACTCGAGGAGATCGAGGCCACGCTGCCGCCCGAGGGGCGCACGCCCGGTGAAATCGTGCCGGTGAAGCTGCACGCGCGCGTCACGGAGGCCGGCACGCTGGAACTCGAGGCGTTGCAAAGCGGCACGAACGAGCGCTGGAAGGTGGAGTTCGACGTGCGCGGCGGCGCGAATGCCTGACCGATGAAACCGTTCATCGTCGGCATCGATCTCGGGACGAGCAATACCGTCGTCGCGTACGTCGAGACGGGCGGCGATGCGATCCGCGTGTTCGACGTCGACCAGCTCGTCGCGCCCGGCGAGGTCGGCGCGCGGCCGCTGCTGCCGTCCGCGCGCTACCACCCGGCGGCGGGCGAATTCGCGCCCGGCGATCTGCGGCTGCCGTGGCACGACGCCGAAGGCAGCGAAGCCGTCGACCCGCCGCCGCCCGCCGTGATCGGCACGCTCGCGCGCTCGCTGGGCGCGCAGGTGCCGGGCCGGCTCGTGGCCAGCGCGAAAAGCTGGCTGTCGCATGCATCGGTGGATCGACTCGCGCCGATCCTGCCGTGGGGCGCGGCCGACGCCAGCGGCAAAGTGTCGCCGGTGGCCGCGAGCGCCAGCTATCTGGCGCACGTGCGCGCCGCGTGGAACAGCCGTTTCCCGGATGCGCGGCTCGAGGATCAGGACGTAGTGCTCACCGTGCCTGCGTCGTTCGACGACGGCGCGCGCGCGCTCACGCTCGAAGCCGCGCGGATCGCGCAACTGCCCGCGCTGCGCCTGCTCGAAGAGCCGCAGGCGGCGTTCTACGACTGGCTGTTCCATCATCGGGCGACGCTGCGCGAATCGCTTGCGCAAACTCGGCTCGTGCTGGTGTGCGACGTCGGCGGCGGGACGACCGACCTCACGCTGATCAAGGTGCACGTCGAGGATGGCGAGCCGCAATTGACGCGCATCGGCGTCGGCGATCACCTGATGCTCGGCGGCGACAACATGGATCTCGCGCTCGCGCGCCTCGCCGAGACGCGTCTCACGCAGGACGACGCGCGTCTGTCGGCCGCGAGCCTGTCCCAGCTCGTCGAGCGATGCCGAACGGCGAAGGAGCGCCTGCTCGATGCGGCGCCGCCCGACACGGTCGGCCTCACGCTGCTCGGCTCGGGCGCCCGGCTCGTCGGCGGCGCGCGCAAGACGGAACTGAGCCGGGAAGAGGTCGAGCGGATCGTCGTCGACGGGTTCTTTCCCGCCGGCGGCCCGGACGACCTGCCGCGCAAGTCGCGGGCCGCGCTCGTCGAGTTCGGCCTGCCCTACGCCGCCGACCCGGCCGTCACGCGGCACATCGCGGCGTTCCTGCATCGGCTCGCCGCGCAGTCGCGCGAGGCGCTCGGCGCGCCGGACGCGGCGAATTCGACGCTGCCGATACCCGATACGCTGCTGCTCAACGGCGGCGTGTTCCGCTCGAAGGCGCTCGCCGACCGCCTCGCGGACGTGCTCGGCGACTGGCGCCGACAGCCGTTGCACGTCTTGCACAACGATCATCCGGACGTGGCCGTCGCGCGGGGCGCGGTCGCATACGGACTCGCGCGCGCCGGGCAGGCGCCGCGAATCGGCGGCGGCTCGCCGCGCAGCTACTTTCTCGTCGTCGACGACGATGCTCGGGCGCCGCGGGGCGTATGCGTGCTGCCGCGCGGCACCGCGGAGGGTCACGAGGTGCATCTCGACGATCTCGTGTTCGCATTGCGGCTCGGGCATCCGGTGCGTTTCCATCTCGCGTCGACCGTCGCCGACAACGCGTGGCGCCCGGGCGAGCTCGCGGATCTCGCCGCGGGCGACTTCGTCCGCCTGCCGCCCGTGGCGACCGTCGTTCAGCAGCACGACGCGGGCGGATCGCGCGAGCGGCGGGTCAAGCTGACGACGTCGCTCACGGAGGTCGGCACGCTGGACATGCACTGCATCGCGACGGACGACCCGTCGCAACGATGGCTGCTCGAATTCCAGCTCCGGCGCGAGCGTGCCGAAGACGGCGCGGCCGACGCGCCGCCGCATCCGTCGCTCGACAAGGCGGTCGAACTGATCGACCGCTCGTTCGGCGCGCGCCTCGCGAACGTCGATCCGAAGGAGGTCCGGCGTCTGCGCGCGCAGCTCGAGCAACTGCTCGGCCCGCGCGAGCACTGGGACATCGCCCTCCTGCGCGAACTGTTCGGCGCGCTGTGGGCGCGCGTCGGCCGGCGACGGCGCTCGGCGGATCATGAGCGCGTCTGGCTGAACCTCGCAGGCTATTGCGTGCGGCCGGGGTTCGGCTACCCGCTCGACGATTGGCGCGTCGCGCAGCTCTGGACGCTGTTCGACGACGGCATCCAGTACGTGAACGAAGGGCGAGTCTGGTCGGAATGGTGGACGCTGTGGCGCCGCGCGGCGGGCGGACTCGTCGAGGAGGCGCAGCGCCAGGCGCTCGACGCGATGGCCTGGCTGCAGGAGGCCGCGGGCGCGAAGCGGCCGAAGCTGCCGTTCGATCCCGCGAAGATCGGCGACATGGACATGGTTCGCCTCGCGGCGTCGCTGGAGCGCGTCGCCGTCGATCGCAAGATCGATCTCGGGGAACGGTTGCTCGCGCGGTTGCAGCGGCCGACGGAGAATCACCAGTGCTGGTGGGCGATCGGGCGCATCGGCGCGCGGCGGCCGTTGTACGGCAGCGCGCACGGCGTCGTGCCGCCCGACGTGGCGAGCCGCTGGCTGGACGCGATCCTCGCGGCCGACTGGAAGAAGGTCGAGCCGGCCGCATTTGCCGCGGTGCAGATCGCGCGCATGACGGGCGACCGTTCGAACGACTTGGCGCTCGACGTGCGCGACAAGGTCGTGCGCCGGCTCGCGTCCGTGAATGCGCCGGCTGCGTGGAGCCAAATGGTGCGCGAGGTCGTGACGCTCGACAACGCGGATACCGGGCGCGCGTTTGGGGAATCGCTGCCGGCCGGGCTGAAGCTGGTCGCAGGCTGATCGGACGGGTGCGGGCTGGCCGACGTGCATTCCGGGCGTCGGCCGGCCCGCTCGCGGATACTGGGCGCGCTCGGCGCACAGATTTTCACGTACGTTCGCGCGGAAGTTGCGCGCGTAAGCCGCGCCGTGCGTGGCAGGGGACAACGCCCGTTTGGTCAAACGTCCCGTTTTACATCCGCACCCGCCGTTATTCCCTATTCGGTAACGCGTCGCCGATCCGTTTCCATGAAACCGGATTCGCGCAAGGAACGAGAAAAATCTGGCAGCATGACGATTCATCCTCGATGCGCGAAAAACAAAGATACACTTATTCCGTTGAATATCGTGATTGTCGGCAACGGATAACACGTTGCCGGTTTTCGGCGATATGTCGATCACGCCCCCCAGTCGATAAAGCGGCCATGTTCGAACCATTCAATCAAGACGTGATTGCAGCGTTCATGAGAAACAAACGCAAGATCGCTGAAAATGGGGCCACTCGGCAGGTACAGGCGCTGCTGGATGATGTCGGCGCTGCGGCATTCAACCTGCTGCCCCATCCCTTTCTGTTCCCTGCCGACGACTTCGACATGCTCGCCCGGATCGCACGCGATCTGCTGTCCGCCCAAAACAAAATCGTGCGCCATCTGTGCCGGCAGCGCTCGCGGGCGGACATTCTGGAGCAGTTCTCGCTCGGCGAGGCACTGGCGCCTTATATCGACTGGGAAGAGCTGGAAGCGGGCCGCCGCCGCGTGGCCCGTGTCGACATATTGCCCTTGCCGGAAGGCTATGCGGTTTGCGAGTTGAATTTCTCGGCGGCGGTCGGCGGAGCGGAACTGTTCGACTGCCATCGCCGTTTCATGCAGGCGGCGGGTTGGCCGGCTGGCGAGCGCAACCGCTCCCCCTATGCCAATTTGCGCGCGCTATACGAGGACAGTATCCAATCCTTGGGAATCGATCGACTCGTCCTCCTGGATTGGAGCTCGCACGCCGCCCGTGGATATGCTTCGCCCGAACTCGCCCGCCGATATCTTGCGGGCATTGCGGACGATATACCGATCGAAGTTCACACCGAATTGACGTATCCGTCGAAGTGGCTGCGCGATGGCGGCGGGAAAGGCATTCTGGTTCACCGTAATTTCGTGTACGACGACATAACGGTCAATATCGATAAATTCCAGGCAATTCATCGCAGCGGCGCAAAATTTTCCAACGGACTGGAAGCCGAATTGCTGATGAATAAGATTTGGCTCGCGCTGTTATGTGACGAGCATTTTCACCCGCTTCTCGACGAACGCGAGATTGCCGCGATTCGTAACCATATTCCACCCACCTTCCGTCTCGACGAAAGCACACTCGCCGATGCGTTGGCCCGCAAAGACGAATGGGTATTCAAGCTGAATGCTTCCTATGGCGGCGTCGACGTGCTGATAGGCAAAGATCATCCGGCCGAGGCGCTCGCCAATCGACTGCGAAAAGACGGGGTGACGAACTGGGTTTGCCAGGCTTTCCGCGAGGTCGCGACGATCCGCCATCCTTTCGACGACACTTTCGTTGCAGCCGAACATAAGCCCGTACTGGGAATGTACCTCCACCGTGACGAGGCAAGCGGCATGGTGATGCGCTCGAATCGCTTTTCAAGCGTGGTCAACGCGGGCAGCGGAGCGGGCGTTCATTGGGCGGCCGTCGTCACTCAAGCAGAAAAAGAAGCCGTTCTCGCCGCGCTGGACGGCTAAGATCCGCCGCTCGCATCTGATCGGATCGACGGATTTGAAAATCGGGCGCGCGATTCGTTCGCGTGTCCGGCAGCAATGCGTTCGATAAGCGATTCAAGCGTTTTTCGCGTATCGGGCCTCGGACGAAAACAACCAGGAGAAGCGCATGGAAACCGCCGAACTTCATTTCCATTGCAACGAAGGAGGCATGGCGGACTACGCCGCGCAGTTGAGAGACGTGGGAACCGTGATGCTTCCCGCTTACGTGGCCTTTGACGCGCACGAACTGGAGCGCATCGATGAGCTGCAAGCCCGAATTCCGGAAGAATCCGTGACCGCCGGCGACGCCGGCGACACGCACGACATCCATGTCCGGCGCATCATGGTCGACCGGGCCGGCGAACTGCCCCAACTCGTCAATCGGCCGCACTCGGACCGGATACTGGACATGCTCGCCGATGCCCGGCGAACGCAGTTTTTCGGCAGCATGTTCGCCACGCATGCCGAGTACTTCATCCGGCGATGCCAGATCAACCGGATGTCGAAGAACTCCTTCATCGGCATGCACCTCGACGCCGCGAGCAACCCGGACTATGAATTCTCCGTCGTCATCCAACTGGGCCGCGCCTTCGACGGCGGCGAATTCGTGGTCCATCCGGAAGGCCGGCCGTCGAACGTCTTCGCGCCGACTTACGGCACGGTCATCGTCACGAGCTGCATGCACCGGCACGAAGTCAGAACGGTGCGCGGCAACGAGCGCACGTCGCTCGTCTATTTTTATTCGAGACACAACAAGGCCAATCGGCGCGCATGACTCGGCGGCGATTGCCCCGGGTGAGCCGCCGACAGGCGAAGCCGGTCGGCCGGGTTCGCCTTCGGCTGCGGACTATGCGGGCCTGTCCCGATCGGCCGTCTCGGCCGATGGCCGATCGTTCCGGTTGCGGGGTTCGGCCGCCGGTCGCTCGAAAAGCAGAATCGGCCGGCCTTTGTATTCGGTAACGGCGATCTCCCGATAACCGAACGCCCCGGCCAGTCGAATCGCATAGCGATTGCCGGGGTCGATCAGGCAAACGGTACGCCGAGCCGCCAGGTGCTCGTCCGCCCAGTCCAGCACCGCATCCAACGCTTCGCGCGCGATTGCCCTTCCCCACGCGGCGGAGGTCAGCGCGCCGCCCAATTCCGGCGCATCGCCGAGCGCGGGAACGATATCGCGCTTGGCATCGGCGAAGCCCGCTTCGCCGATGAAGCGACCGGTGCGCTTTTCGCGAATCGTCCAGTAGCCGAAGCCCAGCAGATGCCAATGCCCGACATAGCGCAACAGACGAAACCAGCACGCTTCGACCGTGAACGGCTCGTCGCGGATCAAACGGGTCACGTCGGGATCGGCCCACATTGCCCGGCTGCTGTCGAAATCCTCCAGGCGATGGCCGGACAGGATCAAGCGCGCCGTCTCGATAACCGGCGCGGATCGCCCGACAGCGCCATCGACATACTCTTGCATGATTCCTCCTCTCGCATTTGAACCGTTCCGAGCTTGTCGGAGACCGGTGCGTTTCAATCGCGGCGCGACGGTGGCGCCGGCGAGCCGCCGATAGCGCGCAGCGTTTGCCTCGGCGGACGGAAACCACCTCGACTCCCGCTGCCGGCATCGCGCGGAAGCGTCGCCCACCCGTCCGCTACGGCGCGAATCGCAACGTATGCCGCGCGTCGCCGGGCAGGAACGGCGTCGGCTCCGCACGCACCCACGCATCGTGGCCCGCCAGGAAGAACGGACTGAGCGGGTGCCCGCTCTGTCCGCCCGGCATGTTGAAGATCCCGAATTCCTCGTGTCCCGGCGACACGACCATTCGCTCGGACTGCCCGAAATCCGGCGCGGCGACGCGCGGCATGTGCGAATCGCCCGGCATCTGCGCGGCCGGCACCGTCAGCCGGCTGCCTAGCAGCGGCAGGCTGCCGGCGAACGGATGCGCGATCCGCAGCGTGTTGCGCGCGCCCCAGCTCGCCTGCGCGAGCGGCGCGCCGTCGGCCGTGAGCGCGGCGATGGTCCTGTCGATCGCCATCAGTTGGACGTCACGCCAGCTCGACGCGCCGGCCGGCAGCCAGCCCGGCGGCTGCGCGTCGAGCAGCCGCGCCACGACGGCCGGCCAGCGCGGATTCGCCAGCTCGTAGTCCGCGCCCGGATCGACTTGCTTCAGGCGTGCGTTGAACCCGTCGAACGTGACATCGTACAGCCGATACAGAAAGCCGCGCGCGAGCGTGTACCCGACCGAATCGACGCTCGCCCTGCCCGTCCAGCCGTTCGCGAGCAGCCGGCGGAATTCCGCGCGCGACGGATGGCCGGCGAGCGCCGCGTCGTCGAGCACGCGCAGCGCACGGTCGCGCCACTGCGCGATGAACAGCGCGCGATCGTCGAGGTCGATGCGATACGCCGCCTGTTCGTCGGTGCGGCCGAGCGCCGTCAGCCCGTCGCGCAGTTGGGTCGCGCGCGCGCCGAGGTCCGTGCCGCCGTCGCCGATCAGCCGATATGCGTCGCCCGCCAACTGCCGGTTGTTCGCGGTCCACAGCTGGCCGCCCGACGGATCGACGACGCGCGGATACGCGTCGGGCGGCAGCAGCGACTGCCACGCCGGGCCGTCGTTGCCGCCGCGCGGCGCGCGCCGATCCGGCAGCGCGCCGGCAATGGTCCAGCCGATCTGTCCGGCGCGGTCGCCGACCACGATGTTCTCGGCGGGGATGCCGAGCGTATTCGCCGCGCGGATCGCGCCGTCGACGTCGACGGCGTCCGCGAGGCGCGCGAGCCCCAGGTTCACCGCGCCGGGCGACTGCGCGACCCAGTGCACCGCATAGAGCCGGCCGTCGATTTCCCGCACCGGCCCGGCCGTCGTTTCCAGCACCGTCAGCGCGACGGGCGCGCCGCCCCGCACCCGGATCGATTCGACGTACCGGCGCGCGATCTGACGCGCGCCGCCCATCCGGAACGCGCGCGGATCGTCGCCGTCCCGCTCGAGCGGCACGAGGTCGAGACAATCCGCGTAACCGACCGTGAAGCCCCATGCGACATGCCCGTTGCTGCCGGCGACGATCGCCGGCAGCCCGGCGAGCGTCACGCCGACGGCTCGCCGGACGGGCGCCGCGCCGGCCGGATACGTGAAGGCCGCGCGATACCAGGTGTTCGGCAGGCCGAGCACGAGATGCATGTCGTCGCCGACGATGGCCGCGCCGCGCGCGCTGCGGGTGCCGGCGATCGCCCAGTTGTTGCTGCCGACCGACGACCGGAAGTCGAGCGATGCGCGCTTGGCCGCGCCGTCGCCTGCGGCGCGGAACCAGTCGGGCGCGGCATCGGGCAGCGGCGCGGGGGTTTCGTCGACGCTCGACGCATCGAGCGGCGCGTCGA
Organism: Burkholderia sp. ABCPW 14; assembly: GCF_001523835.1. Taxonomy (NCBI): domain Bacteria; kingdom Pseudomonadati; phylum Pseudomonadota; class Betaproteobacteria; order Burkholderiales; family Burkholderiaceae; genus Burkholderia; species Burkholderia sp. ABCPW 14. Next base: position 19,766 of record NZ_LOVS01000088.1, read on the forward strand.
ATCCGCTCGACGACGGCAGCAGGAAGGCGGCCTGCTGCGACGTCGCGTGTTCCGTCAGCCAGTTGCGCGCGATGTCGCGCGACGCGAGCGTGCCCTGCACCTGAAAGTACATCGCCCAGATCACGAGCAGCGAATCTTCGGGCCGCCACCGCGCCGGCCGCTCGCCGAGCAGCGCGTATTCGAACGGGCGCGCGCGCAGCGCGGCGAGGCCGTCGTTGACGCCTTGCGTGTAGCGTCGCAGCAGGCGCTGCTCGTCGGGCGACAACCGCGCGAACGCGGCCGCCGCGCGCGCGCGAAACCGGAACAGCCGGTGTTCGCGATCGAAATCCAGCGCGGCGGGCCCGAGCAGCGCCGCCAGCTCCCCTGCTCCGGTCCGGCGCAGATAGTCCATCTGGAAGAAGCGGTCCTGCGCGTGCAGGTAGCCGATGCCGTAGGCGGCGTCGAAGCGGTCGCGCGCGGCGACGGTCGGCACGCCGGCGGCGTCGCGCTCGATCGTCATCGGGCCGCCGAGCGCCGGGGCGCGCACGTCGCCGTCGAGCTGCGGCAGGCTCGCGCGCAAGAGCAGCGTCGCGCCGGCCGCGACGAGCAGCACGCCGAGGATGATGAGGCCCGGCAGGATCTTGAGCCACCGCCGCAGGCGGTTCGTGCGAGAAGTCATGGGTACGCGAGTTCGTGAAATGGGACGGTGAGACGAGACGGCGCCGCGCCGCCCGTCTGCGCTGCGGAAAAGGCAGGCGGCGCGACGTGCGGCGCCGGTCGGTGTTTCGAGGCGGCTCAGCGCTTCGAGATCAGGTAGCTGCCGAGCGCCAGATAGTCGATGTCGGTTTTCATGAATGTGTTGATCGCGTCCTGCGGCGTGCACACGATCGGCTCCGAATCGTTGAACGACGTGTTCAGCAACAGCGGCACGCCCGTCAGCGCGTCGAATTCGGAGATCAGCCGGTGGTAGCGCGGATTGTCTTCGGCGTATACCGTCTGCGCCCGCACCGTGCCGTCGAAGTGCACGACGGCCGGAATCTGCTCGGCCTTCTCCGCGCGCACGCGCGAGGTCGTCAGCATGTACTTGCCGGCCGCGACGCTCGCGCTGCCCTCGAACCATTCTTCCGCGCGCTCGCCGAGAATGCTCGGGCAGAACGGGCGATACAGCTCGCGGTGCTTGACCTTCACGTTCATCAGCTCGCGCACCGCCTTGTTGCGCGGGTCCGCGAGCAGGCTGCGGCCGCCGAGCGCGCGCGGGCCCCACTCCATCCGCCCGTTGAACCAGCCGACGATGCCGCCGTCCGCGATCAGCTTAGCGACTTCCTTCTCGATGTCGACTTTCCGGTACGCGAGGTTCGTGCGTTGCAGAACCGTCTCGATCTCGCCGTCCGAATACTCGGGGCCGAGATACGCGTGGTTGAACACGTATTCGCGCGGATTGCCGAGCACCTGATTCCAGATCAGGAACGCCGCGCCCATCGCGGTGCCCGCGTCGTTCGACGCCGGCTGGATGAATACGTCGTCGAACAGCTTCTCGCGCACGATCACGCCGTTCGCCGCGCAGTTCAGGGCGACGCCGCCCGCCATGCACAGGTGCCGGTAGGTCGTGCGATCGAACTTGCGCAGGATGTGCAGCAGCACCTGTTCGGTGAGCAGTTGCAGCCCCGCGGCGACGTCGACGTACGCCTGCCAGTTGTCGGTATTGAAGTCGACGGGCTCGTGGCGGCGCGGCAGCCCGAACAGCGCTTCGAGCGTCGTGAAATCGGGCGATTCGTGGCGCAGCACAGCGAGATCGACCGTCATGTTCGCCTTGTCGGGGACGATCCGCGAGAACAGGTCGATGGTCTTCGCGCCGTCGCCGTAAGCGGCGAGCCCCATCACTTTCGACGCGTCGTACTGGCTGAAGCCGAGATACTTCGACAGCTTCTCCCACACGAAGCCGAGCGAGTTCGGGAACAGGAAGTCGTGCACCTTCGTGAGCGTCGTGCCGTCGCCGTGATAGAGCGACGTGCTCGCCCATTCGCCGATGCCGTCGATCACGAGCACGGCCGCCTTGTCGAACGGCGACACGTGGAACGCGCTCGCCGCATGGCAGTCGTGGTGCGGCAGGAAATGGAATTCGCCCTTGAAGCCGGCGTCCTCGATCAGTTGCCGGCGCGACGACAGCACGCCTTCGGCGAAATTCAGCCCGCCTTCGAGCGTCTGATAGCTTTCCTTGTCGAGCGGCCATGCGTGCGCGCCGCCGTTCGCCGAACGCCACGACGCGACGCCCTTCTGCAGGATGTCCGGGCTGAACGAGTAGCCGATGTGCGCGCACGCGTCGAGGCCGATGCCCGCCGCGTCGAGACACTTGCGGATCGCCTTCCACGGCAATTGTCCCGTCGTCTCCGGCGTCGACAGCTTGCCGTGCTTGATCCGGTTCAGGCGCTCTTCCTCGATCGCCATCACCACCTGGCCATCCTTGACGAGGCAGGCGGCGGACTCATGATATGCAGCGTTGATGCCTAGTATGTACACGTTGACGTCCTTTCTGGTTGTCGCGATGGTCCGCTTGTCGATGTGTGCGCGTTCCGGCCGGCGGCAAGCCGGAACGCGCCGTCATTCGCGTCAGGCACGTCCGGTCAGCAGCGCTTCCAGATAGCGAATGGTCGGGTTCTCGTAAAACTGGCGCAGCTGGATCTTCACGCCGTAACGGCGGCCGACCTCGGCGACCATCTCGATCGCTTTCAGCGACTGCCCGCCCAGCACGAAGAAATCGTCGGTCACGCCGATCTGCTCGACTTGCAGCAGGCGCGCCCACACGTCGATCAGCTCGCGCTGCAGCGCGGTGCTCGCCGCCTGCCTGCCCGGCCGCTCGTCGACCTCGATCACCGGCAGGTTCCGCGCGTCGACCTTGCCGCTGTCGGTCAGCGGAATGGCGGGGATGAAGTGGACCTGATCGGGGATCATGTAGTCGGGCAGCGACTGGCGCAGCCAGGCGCGCACGGCGTCGCGCGTCAGGTACGCAAGGGGCGCGACGTCTCGTCCGGACGCGTCGGCTTGCTCGGCGGCGGCACCGCCGCCGGCGCTCGCGAGCCACACGCGCGCCAGCCCGAGCGCCGCCGCGAGCCGCCGCCACTGCGCGAGCAGCGCCGCGCGCGCAGCGGGCGACGTCGCCGGCGCGCCCGCCGCCGCATCGTCGAGCACGTACAGCGCGTTCGGCTCGACGCCGTCGTCCTGCTGCGCGAACGCGAGCCGCAGCGCCGCGTCGCGGCCGAGCACAGGCGCGGCGGACCGCGCATCGCCGCCCGCCGTCGCCTCGATCCGAAGCGGCACGGCCTGACAGAACGCCGTCACCGCGCTCGCGCCATCCGTCACGACGAGCTGGCACGCCGGGAAACGGCGCGCGAGCTCGTGCGCCGAATCGCCCGAATCGCCCGAATCGCCCGAATCGCCCGGATTGTCCGAACCGTCCGGCGCTAACGCGAGCGCCGCCACGGCGAGCTCCGGCCGCTGCTCGAGCGTGAAGCCGTACTGCGGCGCGCCGCCCGGCCCGGCCGTCACCTGATGGTTGCTCGCCGTCTGCTCGACGTACGCGACGAGCCGGCCGCCGTGCGCCGCATCCTCGCGATACTGAAGCGCGGCGGCCGCGATCGCCGGATGGCCGCGCAGCGCGCTGCCGATTTCGTCGAGCTCCACGCGATTGCCGCGGATCTTCAACTGCTTGTCCGCCCGGCCGTGGAAGTAGATGACGCCCGCTCGATCGCAATGCCCGAGGTCGCCCGTCCGGTACAGCCTGAGCGGCGCGCCGTCGACGACGGCCTCGACGAACGCGCGCGCCGTGCCTTCGCCGTCGTTCAGATAGCGCCGCGCGAGGCCCGGCGACGCGACGCAGATCTCGCCGATCACGCCGCGCGGCACCGGCTGCAGATGCGCGTCGAGCACGTGGAGGCTCGCGTTGCCGACGGGCCGGCCGATCGGCACGGTGTCGCCGGCGAACGGCTCGCCGCAGTCGAAGCGGCTTGCGTCGACGGTCACTTCGGTTGGACCGTAATGGTTCGCGAGGCGGCAGTCGAACGCGCGCGAGAAGCGCTCGGCCAGGCCGCGATACAGCGCCGCCGCACCGCAGATGACCTGCCGCAGCGACGCGAGGCCCGCGATCTCGCCACGCTCGCGCGCGTCGACGAGCGTCTCGAGCATCGCCGGCACGAACTGGGCGAGCGTCACCTGCTCGCGCTCGATCATGTCGGCGAAGCCGTGCGCGCTCTTGAGCGCGTCGTCGCCCATCACGACGACGCGCGCGCCGAACGCGAGCGGCCAGAACACGTCCTGGATGAAGACATCGAACGTGAACGGCGTGTGGAACAGCACGCGGTCGCTCGCGTCGAGGCGATAAGTCCGCTGCAGGTCCGCGAGCATGCTGACGACGCCGCGATGCTCGATCTCGATGCCCTTCGGCACGCCGGTCGAGCCGGACGTGTGCAGGATGTACGCGAGCTGGCGCGGATCGACGGGCGGCGGATTGCGGTCCGAATAGCCGCCGAGCGCGCCCATCACGTCGTCGACGCACACGACATCGTACGGGAACGCGGCGAACGCGCGCCGGTGGCCGCTGTGCGTGAGCGCCCAGCGCGCGCCCGCGTTGCGCAGGATCGCGTCGACGCGCTTTTGCGGATACTGCGGGCCGATCGGCACGAACGCGCCGCCCACCTTCAGGATCGCGTACAGCGCGACGACCATCTCGAACGATGGCCGCAGCATCACAGCGACGTTGTCGCCGCCCGCCACGCCGAGCGACAGCAGATAATGCGCGAGCCGGTTGGCCTGCCGGTTCAGCGTCTCGTAGTCGTACTCGACGCCCTGCGCGACGAGCGCCGTGCCCGCCGGCGTGCGGGCCGCCTGCTCGGCCATCAGCGCATGCATCGTCACCGTCCCGTCGTAGTCGACGCGCGGGCCGTGCAGCACCGCCGGCGGATTGCCGTTCGCGCCGACCATCGTGTAGCGATGCAGCGGCCGGTCCGGGTCGTCGAGCACCTGATCCATCAGCGCCGTCATGTTGTCGAGCATCTGCTCGATCGTCGACGCGTCGAACAGATCGGCGTTGTAGATGCAGCTGAACATGATGTCGCTGCCGAACTGGTCGACGACGAAGTTCAAATCGAATCTCGACGACTTGTTCTCCGTATCGACGACGTTCTCGAGGCTGAGCGTGAGGCCGTCGAACTTCAGCCGGCCCATCAGGTCGGTCTTGTTGTTCTGCACCCCGTACATGATCGAGAACAGCTTCGGCCGCGACAGGTCCTTCTCGTGCTGCAACTGCTCGATTACCTGGTTCGACGGATAGTGATAGTGCTCGAACGCATCGAGCGTACGCCGCGACACCTGCGCGAGCAGCTCGCCGAACGTCATGGTCTCGTCGATCGTGCAACGGATCGGCATCGGCGTCGCGAACAGGCCGAGCAGCGGCTTCAGGCGCGCGTCGGCGCGCCCCGCGATCGGGCAGCCGATCACGAAATCGCGCTGACCGCTGATGCGGCTCAGATAGCAGTCGAGGATCGCGAGCTGCAGCATGAAGAGCGTCACGTCGTGCTGCTTCAGGTACGCCTCGATCTTGCGCACGACGCCGCGCGGCAGCCAGGTGCGCAGCGCGTCGCCGCGGTACGACATCAGGTTCGGCCGCGCACGGTCGGTCGGCAGGTCGAGCGGCGGCGGCAGCGTGCGGTACATGTCGAGCCAGTAGCGCTTGTGCTCGTCGAACGCGCCCGAGCGCAGTTGCTGGTGCGTCCATTGCACGTAGTCGAAATAGCCGACTTCGAGCGCCGGCACGTTCGCCGCACGGCCCGCCGCATGCGCGTTGTACAGCTCGCTCAGCTCGAGCATCAGGTTGATCAGCGACGTTTCGTCCCAGATGATGTGGTGCACGACGAAGATCAACTGATGGAAGTCGCCCGCGTAGCGCGCGACGTGCAGCCGGAACAGCGGGCCGTTCGCGAAATCGAACGGCGCGGTGCCGAACCGTGCGCCGAGCCGGTTCGCCTCGTCGATCGCGTCGGCGCCGGCGAGCGTCGTGCGATCGAGGAACACGTCGTCCGCGCGGATGTCGATCGCCGGATCGACGATCTGGATCGGCATGCCGTCGCGATAGTCGAACTTCACGCGCAGCACGTCGTGCCGGTCGAGGATCGTCCGCCATGCGGCGACGAACGCGTCGCGGTTCAGCTTGCCGGTGAAAAACAGGTCGGCAACGCTGATGTTGTAGACGGGGCTCGTCGGGTCCATCTGGTACGCGTACCACTCCGGCACCTGGCACGGCGCGAGCTCGTAGTGCGCGCGCGCGGGCAGGCGCTCGACGCGCGCGGGCCCGGCCGTGTCCGCCGACGCGCGCAGCGCGTCCAGCGCCGCCGCGACATCGCGAAGCTGAGGCGACTGGAACAGCGTGCGCAGCGGCAGCGCGACGCCGAACAGCGTGCGGACCCGCAACGTCAGCTCGGCCGCGAGCAGCGAATGGCCGCCGAGCTCGAAGAAGCTGTCGAGCGCGCCGATCTCGTCGACGTCGAGCAGCTCGCGCCACAACTCGGCGAGCCGCGCCTCGGTCTGCGTCGCGGGCGCGACGTGCTCGTGGCGGCGGAAGACATCCTGATCCGCCGGCTTCGGCAGGCGCTTGCGGTCGACCTTGCCGTTCGCGTTCAGCGGGAATTCGTCCATCAGCACGAACGACGCGGGCACCATGTAGCCCGCGACGCGGCCGGCGACGAACGCGCGCAGCTCGGGCACGGTCGGCGCCGGATGGCGATGCGGGATCACGTAGCCGAGCAGATACAGGCGATCCTTGCCGTCGCGCGCGGCGACCACCACCGCCTGGCGCACGTTGTCGTGATCGCCGATCGCCTTCTCGACTTCGCCGATCTCGACCCGCTGGCCGCGGATCTTCACCTGGAAATCCTCGCGGCCGAGGAACTCGAGGGTGCCGCCCGGCCGGTAGCGCGCGAGGTCGCCTGTTTTGTACAGGCGGCGGCCCGGCTCCGGCGAGAACGGGTCCGGCACGAACGCGCGCGCGGTGCGCACCGGATCGCCGAGATAGCCGCGCCCGACGCCGACGCCGCCGATGTAAACCTCGCCCGTCACGCCGACCGGCACCGGTTCGAGACGCTCGTCGAGCAGATAGGTCGTCAGGTTCGGCAGCGTGCCCTGGATCGGCACGTACGGGAACGCAGTCGACATCGGCTCGCGAATCCACAGGTGGCTCGTGTCGTCCGAGCACTCGGTCGCACCGTACGTGTTGACCACGGGAATGTGCGGCGCGCACGCGAACCAGCGCGCGCACAGCGCGGGCGTCAGCGCTTCGGCGTTGCTGACGTACACGCGCACCCGGTCGAGCCGGTGATGGCCCGGCCGCGCTTCGAGCTCGTCGATCAGGATCTTCATGTGCGACGGCACCGATTCGAACACGGTCACGCCGCCGGCGTCGAGCTGCGCGAGCAGCTGCTGCGGGTCCCACGCCGCGTCGCCCGGCATCACCGCCGTGCGGCCGCCGACCAGCAGCGCGACGAGGTATTGCCAGATCGACACGTCGAAGGTGGTCACCGCCATCTCGGCGACGACGTCGTCCGCGCCGATCGCCAGGTCGTCGATCTTCGCGAGCAGGTGATTCAGCATCCCGCGCTGCTCGATCATCGCGCCCTTCGGCTGCCCGGTCGAACCCGACGTATAGATCACGTACGCGAGCGACGACGGCGCGAGCGGCAGGAAGTCGATCGCCGCCGCCGGCTCGCGCAGCAGCGCGTCGAGCGCGATGCGCGTCGCCTGCGTCGCCAGCGCGTGCGCGCGCTCGGCGCTCGCCGCGTCGTGCACGACATAGCGCACGTTGCCCAGCTCGGCGATCCGTTCGAGCTTGTGCGCGGGATCGTCGGGATTCATCGGCGTGAACGCGACGCCCGCCTTCAGCACGCCGAGCATCGCGACCAGATAGTCGAGATTGCGGCCGACCAGCAGCCCGACGAGATCCTCGCCGCGCGCGCCGGCCGCGAGCAGATTGCGCGCGACGCGATCGGTCGCGCGGTCGAGCTCGCCGTAGGTCAGCGACGCGTCGCCGCAGGTCGCCGCCACGCGCGCCGGATGCAGCGCGGCCTGCCGCGCGAACAGATCGCGCACGTAGACGCCGTCGGGCAGCGGCAGCGACGCCTGGTTCAGCGTGCGCACCTGGTACGCGCGTTCTTCGTCGCCGAGGAGCGGCAGCGCGTGGAGCGCGCCGTCCGGATGCGCGGCGACGCCGGCGAGCAGGTTCCGGTAGTGATCGGCCATGCGCCGGACCGTCGCCGCCTCGAACAGGTCAGTGCTGAACTCGAAGCCGCCGTGGAGCCGCCCGTTCTGCGCCCAGGTCGCGAGATACAGGTCGAACTTCGCGCTCCGGTGCTCGGGCTCGACGCTCGTCGCGGCAAGGCCGTCGAACGCGGCCGGTTCGAGCGCGTCGGCCTCCTGGTACGAGAACATCGTCTGGAACAGCCCGCTGCCGTCGCGTTCGCGCCGCGCGTTCACGCCGGCCGCGATCTCTTCGAGCGCGACGTCCTGATGATCGAACGCGTCGAGGCAGGTCGCGCGCACGTGCTCGAGCAGGCTCGCGAAGGTCGTCGACGGATTCGCCCGCACCCGGATCACCAGCGTGTTGACGAAGAAGCCGACGACCGACTCGAACTCGGGCCGCGTGCGGCCGAGCGCGGGCACGCCGATCAGCAGATCGTCCTGCCGCGCGTAGCGCGCGAGGAGCGCCGCATACGCCGCGAGCAGCAGCATGAACATCGACACGTGATGCCGTTGCGCGACCGCCTGCAACCGCGCGGCGAGCGCCGCGTCGAGTTCGAACGAGAACGCTTTGCCGCCGCCGCTCGCCTGCGGCGGGCGGTTGAAATCGGTCGGCAGTTGCAGCACGGGCAGCGTGCCGTCGAGCTGCGCGAGCCAGTAGTCGAGCTGGCGTTCACGTTCGCCGCCGTCGAGCACGCGGCGGTGCCACGCGGCGAAGTCGCGGTATTGCAGCGCGCGTGGGGACGCGTCGGCAGCCGCGTGCGCCGATGCACGGCGGCCGCGCGCCGCGTTGTAATGGCGAGCGAGGCTGCGCTGGAACAGGCCCACCGACCAGCCGTCGACGACGATGTGATGAAACACCGACAGCAGCACGTGCTCGTCGTGCGCGCGCTTCACGAGCGCGAACGTCGCGAGCGGGCCGCGTTCGAGATCGAACGGCGTGTCGAGCGCGCGGCGCACGAGCGCATCGAGCGCCGCGTCGCGCGCATCGGGCGCGAGCGCCGACAAGTCGTGCACGTCGAGCCGCGGCTCCGCTTGCGCGGCGACGACCTGCACCGGCGTCTCGCCTTCGACGACGAACGTCGTGCGCAGCGATTCGTGCTCGCCGAGCGTGCGTGCGAGCGCCGTGCGCAGCGCGGCGGCGTCGAGCGGCCCGGCAAGCTTCAGCAGGTCCGGCAGATGGTACGCGGTGCTGTCCGGATCGCGCTGATGCAGATACCAGAGCCGGTATTGCGCGCCGGACAGCGGCGTCGCGCGCGCGTCGATCCGCTCGATCCGCTCGATCCGCTCGATCCGCTGCGCGGCTGCGTCGGGCGCGGCGTCGCGGCTCGCGCGCAGCCGCTCGACGAGCACCGCGAGCGCGCGCACCGTCGGGCAGTCGAACAGCGCGGCGACGGGCAGCCGCACCGCATACATCGCCTCGACGCGGCTATTGATGCGGATCGCGAGCAGCGAGCTGCCGCCGAGGCTGAAGAAATTGTCGTCGACGCCGAACGTGCCGTCGCCGAGCAGCTCATGCCAGAGCGTGAGCAGCGCCGTTTCGGTCGCCGACAGCGCGGGCGCGGCCACGACCGAATCGTTCGCCGCGAGCAGCAGCGCGCGGCGGTCGACCTTCTGGTTCGCCGTCAGCGGGAACGCGTCCATCACGACGACCTGGGCCGGCACCATGTGCGCGGGCAGCCGCGCGCGCAGGAAGTCGACGAACGCCGCGCCGTCGGTGCCGGTGGCCGCGCGCGCGCCGGCCGGCGCTTTGTCGAGGGTCACATAGCCAATCAGCGGATTGCGCGCATGCCGCGCTTCGCCCGCGAGCACGACCGCCTGCGCGACTTGCGGATGCGATTCGAGCACCGCCTGGATCTCTTCCGGCTCGACGCGGATGCCGTCCACCTTCACCTGGAAGTCGGCGCGGCCGAGGTAATGGAGGCGTCCTTCGAGATCGTAGCGGACCAGATCGCCGGACCGATACAGCCGCGCGCCGGGCACGACGGCGAACGGATCGGCGACGAAGCGCTGCGCGCTCAGCGCGGGCCGCCCGTGGTAGCCGTGCGCGACGCCGACGCCGCCGATCCAGAGCTCGCCCGGCATGTCGGCGGGCACCGGATTCAGGCATGCGTCGAGCACGTGCAGATGCGCGTTCGCGACCGGCCGGTGCAGATAGACTTCGCCGTCTTCGAGCGCGCGCTCGACGTCGATCCGGTCGACGATGCTGCCGATCGAGCATTCGCTCGGCCCGTAGATGTTGTAGAGGGCGATGCGTCCCGCCGTCGCGCGATGCCATTGGCGGATCGCCTCGAGCGTGACCTTTTCGCCGCCGATGCTGACGAGCCGCACCGCGCCGAGCTCGGCCGCGCCGCCGCCTGCCGCGAGATGCTCGCTCAGCACGCGCCAGTACGCGGTCGGCAGCGTGAGCACGCTGATCCGCTGCGCGCGGCATGTATCGACGAGCGCCGGCACCGAGCGCTTGACGTTTTCGTCGCCGACGTACAGCGACGCGCCCGCGCACAGCGGCGTGAAGATCTCCTCGAGCGACGCGTCGAACGTGAGCGGCGCGAACAGCATCGCGCGATCGCCATGCGTATAGCCGAAGCGCTCGACGACCGTGCCGATGTAATTGACGATGCCGCGATGATGGAGAACCGACGCCTTCGGCGCGCCCGTCGTGCCCGACGTGTAGGTCAGGAACACGCCGTGGTCGGGCGTCGCATCGACGGCCGGCGCGGCCGCGTCGCGCGCGCGCCACGCCGCGCCGTCGAGCGCGAGCCGCTTGCCGTCGAAGCGCCCGAGCGACACGCCCGCCGACGCGAGCACGTGGCGGCAGCCGCTGTCCGCGATCACCGCGTCGAGCCGGTCCGGCGGCAGCCGGACGTCGACCGGGAAGCAGATCGCGCCCGCCTTGATCGTCGCGATGATGCCGAGCACCGCGTCGACGCTGTGCGCGGCCTCGACGCCCACCACCATCCCCGGCCGCACGCCCTCTTCCCACAGGATCCCGGCGAGCCGGTCGGTCCTGCGCGCGAGCGCCGCGAAGCTCAGCGTCTGCCCCGGCGACACGAGCGCCGGGTTCGCCGGCGCGAGCGTCGCCCAGCGGTCGACGAGCCGGTGCAGCAGCGCCGGGCCGGTCGCGCCGCCCGCCTCCGCGAGCACGTCGCGGTGGTCGACGGGCGCCGCGTTACGCAGCCGGTCGACGATCGCCTGCTCGTTCGCCGTCAGGAACGCGAGGCGCCCAACGGCCTCGTCGGCGTCGGTCGCCACGCCGTCGAGCAGCGCGCGGAAATTGTCGAGCCAGCGCTCGACGGCCGGCGCATCGAAGCGGTCGGCCGCGTACACGCACGACAGCGTGAGCCCGTCCGCCGCTTCGCGGAACGTGACCGACAGGTCCGCGACCGGCGCTTCCGGCGCGCCGTCGAGCAACTCGGCGCGCAGGCCGTCGCTGTCGCTACCGCCGTCCGCCGCGCGCGCGTCGTGCGCGAGCGGCTCCGCCTGCAGGTCGAACATCGTCTGGAACAGGCTGCCCGTCGCGTCTGTGCACTGTTCGGCGATCCGGTCGAACGGCAGCGCGTGATGCCGGTACACGCGGCGCAGATCGTCGCGGACCTGCCGCAAGAGCGCCGCGTACGACAGATGCGGCCGCACGCGCGCGCGCACCGGCAGCACGTTGACGAAGAACCCGACGAGATTCTCCAGCTCCGCGCGTCCGCGATCGTTGTACGGCATCCCGACGACGAGATCGCCCTGCCCGCTCAACCGGTGCAGCCATGCGAAATAGGCGGCGATCAGCACTTCGTACAGCGACGCCTGCTCGCGGCGCGCGAGCGCCTTCAGCCGCGCGAGCGTGTCGGCCGGCCACGCGATCGACAGCCGGCGGCCGGCGCGCGCCCCGGCGTCGGCGCCGTGACGCGCGACGGGCAGCGGCGCGCGCGCGGGCAGCCCGCGCAGGTAGTCGCGCCAGAACGCGCGCAGCGCATCTTCCGAGCGGGCCAGCTCGCGCTGCGCCCAGACGCTGTAGTCCTGATACTGGATCGGCAGCGGCGCGAGCCGCGGCGCACGCCGTGCGCGCTGCGCCGCGTAGCATTCGAGCAGATCGCGCAGGAACACGTTAGCGGACCACGCGTCGACGACGATGTGATGAAAGCTCACGGCGAGCACCGCGCTGTCGGCCGCCGTCTGGATCAGCACGAGCTTGAAGAGCGGCCCCGCGGCCAGATCGAACGGCTCGACGGCCATCCGCGCCAGGTAGTCGCGGACGAAACCGTCCTGCATCGACGGCGGGTTGCCCGTCAGGTTCATCTGCAGCAGATCCGCCTCGCGCGCGTCGCTGTCCGGCGCGTGCTGACGCGGGCCGTCTTCCGTGTCGACGATCCGCGTGCGCAGGATCGCATGCCGCTCGACCACCGCCGACACGGCCGCGCGGAACCGCGCCGGATCGAGCGCGCCGGTCACGCGCAGCGCGCCGACGACGTTGTAGTCGACGCTGCCGCGATCGAACGCCTGCACGAGCCAGAGACGCTGCTGATACGGCGACAGCGGAATCGGCGCGCCGGCCGGCGCGGCGGGAATGCCGACATGGACGCCGGCCGCATCGAGCGCGCGCGCGAGCGCCGCAAGATCCTCGGCCGCGAAAAAGTCCTTCAGCGCAATCTCGCGCGCGAGGCGCGTCTCGACCAGCGCGACGGCCCGTGCGGCCAGCAGCGAATGCCCGCCGAGCGCGAAGAAGTTCGCGTGCGCGTCGTCGACGGGCTCGCCGAGCAGCTCGCCCCAGATGTCGGCGAGCGCGCGCTCGGTTGCGGTGCGCAGCGGCGTGCGCGGCGCGTGCGCGTTCGCGTTCGCCGCGCGCGGCGCGGGCAGCGCCGCGTAGTCGACCTTGCCGTTGCTCGTCAGCGGCAGCGCGTCGAGCTCGACGACGTGCGCCGGCACCATGAACGCCGGCAACTGCGCGGCGACCGCGCGCCTGACGCGCGCCGCGCGATCCGGCGCGCCGGCCGTGCTCGCGCCGGCGCGAACGGCCGGCGCGAACACGACGTACGCGACGAGCTGCGGGCCGGCTTGCGGATGGTCGACCGTGGTGACCACCGCGTCGTACACGCCGGCGTCCGATTTGACGGCATGCAGGATTTCGCTCGGCTCGATCCGGTGACCGCGAATCTTCACCTGATCGTCGGCGCGGCCGACGTAGTCGAGCTCGCCCGCGTCGTTCCAGCACACGAGATCGCCGGTGCGATACATCCGCGCATCGGGCGCGCCCGCGAACGGATCGGCGACGAGACGCGCGCGCGTCAGCGCGTCGTTCGACCGGTAGCCGCGCATCAGCGATGCGCCGCCGATGTACAGCTCGCCGGGCACGCCGCGCGGCGCGAGCTGGCCGTGCCGGTCGAGCACGTAAATGCGGACGTTGTCGAGCGCGGCGCCGATCGACGGCGGCTCGCCGCCGGCGCCTTGCGCGACTTCGCCCGCCGTCGCGACGACGCTGTTTTCCGACGGCCCGTAGTGGTTGAACAGCCGGTAGCGGGCGCCGGCGGGCGCGCGGCGCGTGAGCCGCTCGCCGCCCGTCAGCAGGTATGCGAGGCTCGGCGAGCCGGGCCAGCCGTCCGCGAGCACCGCGTGCGCGAGCGGCGTCGCGACGAAGCAATGCGTGATGCGCTGCGCGGTCAGCCAGTCTTCGAGGCGGCGGGACGACTGCCGCGCCGCGTCCGGCGCGAACCAGACGCTCGCGCCCGTGCACAGATACGGCCAGATTTCCCACACGGCGGCGTCGAAGCCGATGCCCGCCGTCTGGCTCGCGCGGATCGACCGCGGCGCGTCGTGCAGCCCGTACGCGCGCGCATGCCATTCGCACAGGTTCGCGAGGCCCCGGTGCGGGATCTCGACGCCCTTCGGCGCGCCGGTCGTGCCGGACGTGTAGACGATGTACGCGAGATCGTCCGGCGCGGTTTCAATATCGAGATCGCCGTCCGGCAGCGTCGCGGCTTCCACCGCGAGCGCGTCCCACCAGACGGGCGCGGCGGCGTCCGGCGTCTGCGCGGGCGCGGCGTCCGGCTCCGTGACGACGAGCCGCGCGCCGCTGTCCGCGACGATGCGCAGCTTGCGCGGGTCCGGATAGCGCGGGTCGATCGGCACGTACGCGGCGCCCAGCTTCAGCACCGCGAGCGCGGCGAGCGCGAACGACGGGCCGGGATGCATGCACAGCGCCACCGCGTCGCGCGGCGCGACGCCGAGCGCTTGCAGCCGGCGAGCGAGCCGGTTCGCGACCGCGTTGAGCACCGAGTAGCCGATGCGCGCGCCGTCTTCGCCCGCGATCGCGAGCGCGTTCGGATCGGCGTGCGCGATGCGTTCGATCTGCCGATGCACCGGCGCGCCGGACCACGGCGCGGCTGGCCCGGCGCCGAGCCGCAGCAGCGCGTCGGCTTGCGCGTCGCCGACGAGCCGCGTGCGGGCGGGCGTCAGGTCCGGCGTTTGCAGCACCTGTTCGAGGATCAGCCGGTATGCGTCGAGCAGGCTTCGCGCCCGCTCGACGCTCAGCACGGCGCGCCGGAAATTCATCGCGATCCGCATGCGCGCGTTTGCGCCGGGGCTGCAGCGCAGCGTCAGGTCGAATTTCGCGCTGCGATCGGGACGGCGCTCGACGCCGAGCTGCGCGTCGCCGAATGCGCGCGGCAGCAGCCCGCGCTCCTCGAAGTCGAACATCGTCTTCACGAGCTCGCCCGCGCCGTCGCGACGCTCGCCGTCCGCGAGCGCCACCATCCGCTCGTAGCTGACATGCGCATGCCGGAACGCGCCGACGCACGCGTCGCGCCATCCGCGCACCTGCTGCTCGAACGCGTCCGCGTCGCCAACCTCGACGCGAATCGGCAGCACGTTGACAAACATGCCGATCATGTCCGCCGTGTCCGGCAGATCGCGGCCCGCGTACGCGATGCCGATCAGCACGTCGGCGTCGCCGCCGAATTTCGCGACGAGCAGGCCGTAGGCGGCGAGATACACCGTCGATTCGGTCACGCCCCAGCGCGCCGCCGCATCGCGAATGTTCTCCGCGAGACCGGCCGGCAGCGTGTCGCTGACTTCGTCGCCGGACCGCGCGCCGGGCGCGTCTTGCGTGTCGTGCGCCGCGCCGGCGCGGGTCGTACGCAGCGCGGCGATGCCCGCCGGCAGTTCGCCCGCAAGCTGCGTGCGCCAGAACGGCAGTGACGCGGCCTCGCGTTCGCGCGCGGCCTCGGAGCGGCTCCACACGCAGTAGTCCGCATAGTGCGGGGCATCCGGCGCGTCGAGCGCCGCCGCGCTGGCTGTCCCGGCGTGCAGGCCCGCATAGCGCGCGGCGATATCGTCGAGCAGGATCGCAATCGAGCGTCCGTCCGCGACGATGTGATGAAGATTCAGCAGCAGATAGCCGTCGTCATCGGCGAGCGGCAGGTATGCCGCCCTGAACAGCGGACCGGTCTCGAGATCGAAGCGCTGCGCTTCCCACGCGTCGATCCGCGCCTGCACGGCCGCGTCGCGCGCCGCCGGCGATGCGCCGCCGACGTCGACCGACAGCCGCTCCACGTCGACGGGGGCCGGCGGCAAAACGACCTGCCATGCTTCGCCGTCGTGCTTCGGAAAGCACGTGCGCAGCGCCTCGTGGCGCGCGACGGTCTGCGTGAGCGCGGCCGCGAGCCGGTCGAGATCGAGCGCGCCGCGCACCCGGAGCGCGCCGCAGACGTGGTAATCGGCGCTGTCCGGTTCGAGCGCCTGCAGCAGCCACATCCGCTGCTGCGCGGGGCTGAGCGGCGCGCGCGCGGGCCGTCCGGCGCGCGTGAGCCGCTCGGGCGGACGGATGGGCGCGGCGGCCTCGCCGCGCAGGTGCGCGGCGAGCGCCGCCACCTTCGAATGTGCGAACAGGTCGGCAATCGACACCGTGATGCCGAGCCGCGCGCGAATGCCCGACGCGACGCGCGCGACCAGCAGCGAATGGCCGCCGAGCGCGAAGAAATCGTCGTCGGCGCGCACCGGGCCGCAGCCGAGCACTTCCTGATAGACGCTCGCGACCGCCTGCTCGAGCGGATCGGCAAAGGCGGCTTCGTCCGCGGCCGCAAGCATCGGCGACGGCAGCGCGCGCCGGCTGATCTTGCCGTTCGCGTCGAGCGGCAGCGCGTCGACGATCACGAACGCGGCCGGCCGCATGTACGACGGCAGCCGGCTGTCGACGAACGCGCGCAGCGCCGCTTCGGTCAAGCTCGCGTCGCCCGCGACGTACGCGGCGAGCAGCTTGCCCGACGGTTCGCGCTCGAACGCGATCACCTTGCATTGCGCGACGCCCGGATGTGCGGCGAGCACCGCTTCGACCTCGCCCGGCTCGACCCGGAAGCCGCGGATCTGTACCTGGTCGTCCGCGCGACCGACGAAATGCAGCCGCCCGCTTTCGTCGAGCCGCACGATGTCGCCTGTCGCATACATCCGTGCGCCAGGCGAATCCACGCCGGGCACATCCACGCTGGGAGAATCCACGCCGGACGCGTCCGCGTCGGGGGCCGGCACGAAGCGCTCGGCCGTCAACGCGGGCCGATTCAGATAACCGAGCGCGAGGCCCGCGCCGCTCACGTACAACTCGCCGCTCACGCCGAGCGGCGTCGGCCGCAGTTGCGCGTCAAGGATGTGCAGCGACTGGCCGCGAATCGGCGCGCCGATGTCCGGCAGCGGCGCGAGGCGGTCGTGCGCGTCATCGCCGTGAGCCGACGCGGGCGCCGGCTCGACCGCGCCGCTCGTCGTGACCACGGTGTTTTCGGTCGGGCCGTACGCGTTGATCAGCCGGAAGCCGTCGCCCGCGCGGCCGCGCGCCTTCAACTGGTCGCCGCCCGTCAGCAGGAAGCGCAGCGCGCGCGGCCGTGCGGCCGCCGCGATGAATGCCTCCGCGAGCGGCGTCGGCATGAAGCAGTGGCTGATCGCGTGCGCGTCGAGCCAGCGCGCGAGCTCGGCCACGTCGTGCCGCGCGTCCGGCGCGGGCGCCGCGAGGCTCGCGCCCGCACACAGCGCAGGCCAGATTTCCCACACGGCCGCGTCGAAGCCGGGGCCGGCGAGCATCGCGGCGCGCGCGCCGGTGTCCAGCGCGAATGCGTCGACGTGCCAGTCGACGAGATTCGCCAAGCCGCCGTGCGTGACGAGCACGCCTTTCGGCTGGCCGGTCGAGCCGCTCGTGTAGATGCAATACGCGGGCTGGCCCGCATTGAAAGCGATGCGCGGCAGCGGGCGGCTCGCATGTCCTGCGAGCGTCGCGTCGTCGAGCTCATCGAGCTCGTCCGCACAGACGATTTCCGCGCCGGTCGCGGGCAGGCTCGGCCGGTCGCGGTGCGTGGTCAGCACGAGATTCGCGCCGCAATCGTTCAGTAGATAAGCGAGCCGCTCGGGCGGATTCGCGAGGTCGACGGGCACGTAGGCCGCGCCGACCTTGAGCGTCGCGAGCGCGAGGAGCGTCTGCGTCGCGCGCTCGCCGACGGCGACGACGACCCGGTCGCCGGGCGCGACGCCGTTGTCGAGCAGCACATGGCCGAGCGCGTCGGAGGCGCGCGCCAGTTCGCCGTACGTAAGCGTGCGTGCGGTGCCGGCAAGCGCGATCGCGTCCGGCTGCCGGGCGGCCATGCGGCGGAACCGATCGACGACGCTGTCGCCGTCTCCGCCAGCCGCCGCCCCCTGCGCAAGCGCGCGATGCGTCAGGCTGCGGCGCAGCAGCGCGCGCTCCGCGGCCGACACGTGCGGCACGTCGCCGAGCCGCGCGGGCGCGGCGTGCGCGAGCGCGAGCGCCTCCAGCACGCAGCGGTAGTTCGCGGCGAGCCGCTCGATCATCGCGGCCGAGTGGCGATCGGCGCGGTAGCCGATCGACGCCGCGAGCTCGCCGCCGTCGTCGATCAAGGTGAAAGCGATGTCGAACGGCGCGCGGTCGTGCCGCGATTCGCACGACGTCAGCGTCGCGCCGCCCAGCGCGAGCCGGCCGCCCGCGTCGCCGAGCGCGAACGGCGAGAGCCGGTCGCCGGCGTCCGCTGCGTGATCCGATGCGCATGCATCGATGCGCGCCGCGCTCGGCGCGAGCAGCGAGATCACGGTTTGCACGAGCGCGCCGTCCTGCGCGCCCCGCTCGAGCGCGAGCGCCTCGGTCAGCACGGGCAGCGGCAGCGCCTGATGCCGGAGGCCGCCGACGATCGCGTCCTTGACATCGTGCAGCCAGTCGGCGAGCGGTTTGCGGTCGTCGAGCGCAACCCGGATCGGCAGCACGTTCGCGAAATAGCCGATCGTGCGTGCGTCGGCCGCGCGCGGGCGGCCGTGCGCGGGCATCCCGACGACCACGTCGCGCTGGCCGGCGTAGCGGCCGAGCAGCAGCGCGCCGGCCGCAAACAGCACGTGATAGGTCGTGAGGCCGTGCCGCTGCGCGAGCGTGCGCACGGCGTCCATCGTCCGCGCGTCGATCGCGAAGCGGTGGGCGCGCGCGCCGGCGCCTGCGGCGGGCGCGGGCGTCGAAATCGACGTCGACGGAAACGCGGAGCGCGCCGGCATCCCGCGCAGCCGATCGCGCCAATACGCGGCGTGCCCCGCCGCTTCCGGCGAGTTCAGCCAGCCGCGCTGCCATGCGGCGAATTCGCGGTAGCCGCCGGGCGCGGCGAGCGACACGTCGGCGCCGCGCGCGAGCGCGTCGTAGCACTGCTTCAATTCGGCGATCAGGATGTCGAACGACCACATGTCGACGACCGCATGATGCAGCGCCAGCGCGACATAGGTCGCGCCCGGCCCTTGCGCGAGCACCGCGCGCCACGTCGCGCGGCTCAAGTCGAACGGCGCGGCGAGCGCGTCGCGCGCCGCTTGCAGCGCGGCCGCGTCGTCCGCGCAGCGGACCGTCGATTGCTGCAGCGCGTCCGCTTCGCGCGCGACCGGGCGGCCGTCGACTTCGGCGAACGTCACGCGCAGCGCGTCGTGGCGCGCGGCGAGGCGCGCCAGCGCGAGCATGAACCGCTCGGGATCGAACGCGCCGTCGACGGCGGCGACGAAGCCCTCGTTGTAATCGCGCGATTCGCGGTCGGCCTGCTGGATCAGCCACAGCGCCGCTTGACCGGGCGTTGCGTCCCAGCCGGCCACCGCCGAGGCCGACTCGAATCCGGCCTCGGCAGTCCCCGAAGGCGCGGCCGCGGCCGCCGCTTCCGATGGCACCGGCGCTGCCCGCGCCACTTTATCCAACGCGGCCGTGGCTCCCGCCAACTCCGCCGACTCCGCCCACGCGCCCTGCGCGAGCGCGCCGATCTGCGCCGCCAGCTCGCCGAGCGTCGCGTCGCTGAACAGCAGCTCCGCGGGGGCATCGATCTTCAGCGCCGCGCCGAGCCGGTGCTGGACGTTGACGAGCGCGAGCGAATCGAGCCCGAGCGCGGCAACGGGCCGCGTCAGGTCGAGCGCGTAGAACGGCGTCTTCATGATCTCGGCGAACTGGCTCAGCACGAAGCCCTCGACGATCCGCGCAAAGCCGTCGCCGCGCGCGGCGGCAAGCATCGCGTGCAGCTCGGCGAACGGCTGCGCGGCGGCGCGCACGCCGGTCTCGCCGGGACGCACGTCGTGGAGCGTCTTCAACTGCCCGTCATCGAGCTCCGCGCGCACGGCGCCGCGCTGCACCTTGCCGCTCGACGTCTTCGGCATCGAGCGCTCCTTGATCAGCACGAGCCGCTCGAGCGCGAGCCCATAGCCCGCCGAGATCCGTTCGACGATCGCCGCGGCGATCTCCGCGAACTGCGCGGCCGGCGTGTTGCGCCGCACCTCGGCGACGACGGCGAGTGCCTGCATCGCGGCGTCGTCCGGCCCGGCGTCGTCGCCCGCGAGCGTGAACGCCGCCGCGCCGTCCGGCACGAGCGCCGGATGGGCCGCCGTCGCGGTCGCTTCGAGATCCGACGGGTAATAGTTGTCGCCGCGCAGGATGATCACGTCCTTGCAGCGCCCGGTGACGACGAGCGCGCCGTCATGCAGGAACCCGAGGTCGCCTGTCGCGAGATAGGGCCCCGCACCGTCCGCGGTGTGGTTGCCGAAGGTCTGCGCGGTCTGCTCCGGATGGTTCCAGTAGCCTTGCGCGACGTGCGGCCCCTTGACCCAGATCTCGCCGACTTCGCCGTCGCGGCGGACCGCGCGGGTGTCGCGGTCGACGATCGCCACTTCGCAGCCGGCGGCGGGCCGGCCGCAGCCGACTCGCTGAAACACCGTCCGGCGGCCGGCCGACGACATCATCGCTTCTTCGATCACGCCGCTCGGCGCGTGTCCGCTCGATCCGGCGACGAGGAGCGTCGCCTCGGCGAGACCGTAGCTCGGCCGGAACGCTTCGCGGCGAAAGCCGCATGCGCCGAAGCGCGCGACGAAGCTGTCGAGCGTGCGCACCGAGATCGGCTCCGACCCGTTGACCGCGGCCGTCACGCTCGACAGATCGAGCCCGTCGAGCTGCCCGGGAGAGATCTTCTCGACGCAGAGCTGCCACGCGAAGTTCGGCGCGACGGTCAGCGTCGCGCGCAAACGCGACACCGCCTGCAGCCAGCGCAGCGGATTCGCGAGGAAATCCATCGGCGCCATCAGGTACGTCGGATAGCCGACGTAGACGCCCTGCAACAGCGTCATCAGCCCCATGTCATGAAACAGCGGCAGCCAGAACACCGCGCGGCTGTCCGGCGTGTTGCCGCAGGTCGTGCGGATCATCTCCTCGTTCGCGAGCAGATTGCCGTGCGACACCATGATGCCCTTCGCCTGCCCTGTCGAGCCGGACGTGTATTGCAGAAACGCGACGTCGTCGCGCGCGGCCGCGTGCGGCCGGCAGCCGGCCGGATTCACGTCGTCGAGCGCGTCGACGACGACGAGCTCGACCGCGCGAAGCGGCGGATTGCGCTCGATGAACGCGTGAACGGACGCGTACTGCTTGCGGCACAGCATCACGACGCGCGGCTGCGCGTCTTCGATGATCTTGCTGAGCCGCTCGAAATGGTGATTGTTGCGCGGCGCGTACGCGGGCACCGCGATGAAGCCGCCGTACAGGCAGCCGAAGAACGCGGTCACATAGTCGAGGCTCTGCGGGCAGACGATCAGCACGCGATCGCCCGGCGCGCCGCTCGCGGCGAGCCGGGCCGCGATGCGTCGCGCGGCGAGATCGAGCGCGCCGAAGCTGAGCGCGCGATCCTCGTCGTGCGGGCTCAGATAGCGGTAGGCGAGCGCGTCGCCGTTCGCGGCGGCGCGGTGCGCGCACAGGTCGACGAAATTCTCGAATGCCGTCATTGCGCGCCTCCCGCCGCAGCTTGCCGAAGGGTCTGCCATTCGCGATTCAGCAGCGCATAGCCGTACTCGTCGGACCACGCTCCCTTGAAGAAGACATTCTCGCGATAATGCCCTTCGCGACGAAAGCCCTGCCGCTCGAGCAGCCTTTGCGCGCGCGCGTTGAGCGCGTCCACCGTCGCGACGATGCGGTGCTTGCCGAGATCGGCGAACAGCAGCTCGATCACCCGCGACACCGCTTCGAGCGCGAAGCCCTGCTGCTGCGCGGCGACGTCGAACGTCACGCCCAGCTCGGCCTGGCGCCCTTCGTCGAAGAAATGCACCGCGACGTCGCCGATCAGCGCGCCGTCGGCCTTGTGCTCGGCGGCGATCTGGAACCACGTGTCGTCGGTATCGAACATGAGCGCCTGCTGCTCGGCGAAGAACGCGTTCGCGTCGTCGTGCGTGTACGACGACCAGCTCTGGTAGCGGGCCACGTCGGGATGGTTCCGGTACGCGGTGAACGCGGCCAGATCGCCGCGCTTGAACGGCCGCAGCACGAGGCGCGGCGTGGAAATGGGAAAAGTGGTCATGCGGGTTCCTTCATGGCCGAAATCGAGGTGCGCGTGGGTCAGCGAGAAGGCGCTCATCATTGCGCCTCCGGCACGGCGGCCGGCTTGGACGCCGGTGCGAACGGACGGAGAATTGCCCGCGCCGCGTCGACGGTGCGGTTGATCGCGTCGTCGTCGATCATGTAGTGCACGACGGCCCGGATGACGCCGTCGCCGAGCACGCCCATCCGGATGCCCGCGTCGCGCAGCGCGGCGAGAAACGCATCGTTGCCCGGCTCGGCGACGTCGAAGAACACCATGTTCGTCTCGACCGCCGCCGAGCGCAGCGTGATGCCCGGTATCCGCGACAGCGCCGCGGCGAGGCGCGCCGCGCGGCGGTGATCGTCGGACAGCCGCGCGACCATCGTGCGCAGCGCGACGAGCCCGGCGGCCGCCATGATGCCGGCCTGCCGCGTGCCGCCGCCGAGCAGCTTCCGATAGCGCTTCACGCGATCGATCAGGTCGGCGCTGCCGCACACCATCGAGCCGTACGGCGCGGCGAGGCTCTTCGACAGGCAGAACTGGACCGAATCGACGTGCGCGACGATATCGGTCGCGCGCACGCCGAGGCTCGCTTGCGCGTTGAAGAGGCGCGCGCCGTCCATGTGCACGGCGAGCCCGTGCTCGTCGGCGAGCGTGCGCACCCGCCGCAGGTAATCGAGCGACAGCACGCGGCCGCCGGCGAGGCAATGCGGATTCTCGAGCGCGATCACCGCGGCGGGCGCGCACTGGTAGTCGGTCTTGTCGCGGATCGCCGCGCGCAGCCGCTCGACCGGCAAGCTGCCGTCGTCCGCCGTCGCCACGGGATGCAACACCGCGCCGCCGACGAGCGACACGCCGCCCGCCTCGTAGTTGTACAGGTCGGAGCGCTCGCCGAGGATCACTTCGTGCCCACGCGGGCACTGCGCGAGCAGCGCGGTCAGGTTGCCGAGCGTGCCGCTCGTGACGAACGCCGCCGCCTCCTTGCCGGTCATGCCGGCCGCAACCGACTCCAGCTCGTTGACCGTCGGGTCCTCGCCGTAACAGTCGTCGCCCACGTTCGCCGTGAACATCGCGTGCCGCATCTCGGCGGTCGGCAGCGTCACCGTGTCGCTCAGGAAATCAATCATCGCCTCGGTCCATGTGTTGGGTCGTCCGGCCTGGCTGCGCCGGTTCGTCGCCGAGACCGCCGCCTGCGCGGCCGTCGTCGTGCGTGTCATTGCATGTGCATGTCGCGTGCCTTGCCACCGTCGCACCGTCTCAGGCCGGCGTCGCGGCGAGCAGGTCGGCGACGCGCGCGCGCCGCCGCGCATCCGCCGCGTGCCATGCGGCGCGGCGCCGCCACTGGCGGTCCGCCGACTGCCGCAGCAGCGTGCGCGATCGCGCGAGTCCCGCGCCCGCCGCGCCGGGCCCGCCGCCGTAGGCGAGCCGTTCGGCCGCTTCTTCGATCGACGCGCCCGGCTGCCGCACGAAGCTGCCGAGCGCCGCGGCCGGATCTTCGTGCGCGTCGAGCGCCTGCGTGATCAGCGCGCCGATCTGGCGATGCGCGGCGTGGAAGCTGATGTCCGTCTCCCGGACCAGCGCGTTGGCGGCCTGCGTCGCGGTCACGAGCCCCGCCTCGGCCGCCGCGCGCATCTTCGCCGGGTCGCCCGTCACGCCGGTCACCATCAGCCGCAGCAGATCGCAGCTTTCGCCGAACGCCAGCACGGCGTCCGCGCACGGCGCGAGCATCTCGGTGCCGATCTCGACCGAATTGCTGAACGGCGTGCGCTGCGACGCGAACACCGCCGCGTTCAGCGCGCCCGCGACGTGCGCGAGCTTGCCCTTGACGATTTCCAGCAGGTACGGATTCTTCTTCTGCGGCATCAGCGACGAGCCGCCGCTCAGTTCGTCCGGCAGCGCGAGAAAATCGGTCTCGCGCATCGTCCAGAGCTGCAGGTCGTGCGCGAGCCGGCTCAACGTCGTCGACGCGATCGCGATCGCGGACAGGAAATGCAGCGCGAGATCGCGGCTCGCGACCGCGTCGAGCGCACTGTCGAAGCTGTGCGCGAAGCCGAGCAGCGCCGCGCTCACGTCCGGACGGATCGGAAAGTCGGTGCCGGCGCCCGCGCCCGCGCCAAGCGGGCAGACGGCGAGATCGTCGTCGAGCCGGTCGAGCGCCGCCTGGTCGCGCCGCAGCGCGGTCTCGACCGACCACAGGTAGTAGCCGAAGCTGCCGGGCTGCGCGGCCTGGTACTGGCTGTACGTGGGCAGCGGCCAGTCGAGCGTGTGCTGCGCCTTGTCGATGAGCGCCGCCCGGACGCGCCACAGCTTGCCGCCGCACGTATCGAACCAGTCGCGCGCGCGCAGCTTCGCGACGCACGCGTTGATGTCGTTGCGGGACCGCGCGGTATGCACCGCGCCGCCCGCGTCGATCCCGACCCGCTCGATGATCAACTGCTCGTACAGCGCATACGCGCCGCGCGGCGCGACGGCGTCGGCGATCGCGGCGAATTCCGCGTCGCGCTGCCGCGCGATTTCCGCGAGCACCGTCGCGGCCCGCGCACGATCGCAGATGCCGGCGTCGACGAGCATCAGCAGATGCGCCTCGTCGATCGCCGCGAACGCGTCGAGTTCGGCGAGCCGCTCGGCGCGCGACGCCGGCTTGCGTACGATCGAGAGCGCCTCCGGATGCAGCGTGCGGCGCAGCCGGCCGGTGCTCGCGCCCTCGCCGGCCGCGTCGGCGTCGCCGAGCACGACCGTCACGCGCCGATCGATGCCTTCGAGCGCGTGCGCGAGCGCGTCCGGATCGGCTGCGCTCGCGATGACGAGCGCGAGACGGTCGCGGAAATCGCCGGTCAGATCGACGCGCTGGCCGGGCTGCTTCAGCGGCATGAAGCGCATGCGCACCGCCGGGAAGCGGTCGTCCGGCTCGAACGACAGCGCCTTCAGCTCGCCGCGCCGCGCGGGCAGCACGAAACGGATCGCCGCGTGCTCGCGGCGGCGCGGGCCCAGGTCCGGCGGCGTGCCCGCATGCAGGTCGATCATCGCGCCGAGGACGTCGACGCCCGTCGCCCATTCGACCGCCTGCGGGATCATGCCGCCCGCGAGACGCGGATTGATTTCGATCACGACGACCTTGCCGCCGCTCACGCGGCATTCGACGTGGGCTGGGCCGAAGCGGTGGCCGGCCGCGTCGAGCGCGCGCAGTGTTTCGGCGACGATCGCATCGCGCTGCGCGGCGGATATCGGCGCGGGAAAATCGTGACCGCGCTCGACGAAGAACGGCAACGGCCCGAGATGCTTGCCGGTTACGCCGAGCACCGCATAGCCGCGCGCCGCGCCGAGTCCGACGACTTCGACCGAAAATTCCGGGCCTTCGACGAACGATTGCACGAGCAGTTGCGGCGCGACCGCGATGCCGCGCTCGTTGCTGCGCGCGCCGAGGATCCGGTCGCCGTGCGCGAGCATGTCGGCTTCCGTCTGCACGAGCCGCACGCCGACGCTGCCGGAGCCGAACGCCGGCTTCAGCACGCGCGGATACGTGATGCCGCGCGCCAGATCGCGCAGTTGCGTCCGATCGGACACGATCTCGGTGTCCGCCGTGCCGACGCCCGCGTCGCGCAGGCAGCGGTAAAGCCGGCCCTTGTCGCGGCAGGCGCGGATCGCGTCCGGGTCCGCCGCGGGCAGGCCGAAGCGCGCGGCCACGGTCGCGGCGGTTTCGATGTAGTACTCGGACGTCGAGAAAATCCCGCCGATCGCCGGATACGGCGCGAGCGCGTCGACGATCCGCTGCGGATCGGACGTATCGGCAACGAGCGGCACGACCCTCTCTTCCTGCAGGAACGGATAGAGCTGCGGCCGGCTCGTGACGAACAGCACGTCGTAGCCGCGCAGCAGCGCTTTTTGCAGACAGAGCCGGCCGGTGCCGGTGGTGTTGCTTTCGATGAATACGAAGGTCTTCACGATGAATGTGGCCGCCAAAGGTAAATCAAAACGCGACGCTCGCGGCGTCATGCGGCGGGCGCGGGCCGGACGTCGCGGATCTGCTCAAGCACGCTGCCCGCCGGACGCGAGCGGCCGGTCGCCTGCTCGAACGTGCGGCGCCCCCACTCGACGTACGCCCACGGGCCGGACGCGGCGTTCGGACTCACCGCCCGCACGGGCTCGGCGTCCGGCGCGGCGTCGACGCCGGCGCGCCCTTGCTCGCGCAGCCATGCGTCGTCATAGACGGTGTCGATGTAGCGATGCCCTTCGTCGGGCGCGATGAACACGATCGTCCTGCCGTCGTCGCGCTGCGCGCGCAGCCATTCGGCGACCATGAACGCCGCGCCGGACGTCGGCCCGCAATACAGCCCGTGCCGCCGGTGCAGCCGGCGCGTGCTCGCGAAGGCCTCGGCGGCCGACACCCAGTGCACCTGGTCGAAGCACGTGTGGTCGAGGTTGTTCGGATAGATCGAATTGCCGAGGCCGCGCAGCGCGCGCGGACCGACCGGCAGGCCGAACAGCACGCTGCCGAACGTATCGACGCCGACGAGCGGAATCGACGGATCGACCTCGCGCAGCGCCCGGATCGTGCCGCACGTCGACGCGCCCGAGCCGACCGTGCCGACGATCGCGAGACGCGTGCCGAACGTGCGGATCAGCTGCGCGGCGAATGCGCGATACGCGCGCTGGTTGTCCGGGTTGTCGTACTGCCGCGGCCAGAAGCCGCCGGGGTTGTCGCGCAGTTGCTCCTGCAGCGCTTCGAGCCTCAGCACCTGAACGTTCGAGCCGGTCGCGTTCGCCCCGACGATCTGCACGCGCCCGCCGAGCTGCCGCAGGCGCGCCTGCAGCCGTTCGTCGATCACCGCGTCGCTGACGATGTGAAACGGGATGCGCTTTTCCGCGCAGACGATCCCGATGCCCATCGCGAACGTGCCGCTCGACGTCTCGAGCACGGGCATCCCCGGATTCAGCTGCCCGCTCGCGATCGCGTGCTCGATGATGTACTTGGCGGGCACGAGCTTCATCAGCCGGAACGCGGCCGCGACGAGTCCCGGCCCGAGCCGGATCAGGTCGGGATGCTCGAGCGAGCCGGAGACGCTGTCGTACACCTGGACGGCGGGGCTGTCGATGGTGTGGGTCATGATGTCGTTCATGCGATCGATTGTTCGAGCATCCACAAATAGGCATCCGTCTCGGGGCTCGCGCCGCGCACCGCGCGCGGCCAGCGGGCGTCCCGCCACTCGTCCGCGAGCGCCGCCTTCGCGCGATCGTCTGCGCTGCGGTAGCGCCGGTAGACCCACTCGACGCCGCCCGCGATCGCGGCTTTCATTTCGTCCGCGAACTTGCTCGGCTCGAGCGAATGGCGCGGCAGCTCGACGTGCGACGGCGACGCGCCGCTTGCCGCTGCCGGCGAGACGCCGAGCAGTTCGAGCCGGCCGAGCGCGTTCTTGCGGATCTCAGTCAGGAAGGCCGCGCCGGCGGGCGACGTGATGCTCACGCGGTAATTGCCGGCGGCGACGTGCCCCGTGCCGCCGACCTTCGCGCCCGGCAGCCGGTAGTACGAGACCGTGCCGCGCTCGACGAGCACGAACTCGAGCCCGCGATAGCGCAGCATCGACGGATGGAAGAAGTCCGTGATCAGCCAGCGCGCGCCGTCGATCCGGTGAACCCAGTAATAGATGAGCGGATGGCCCGCGACCATCTCGCCGAACGCCGCCTCGAGGCGTTGCAGCTCGGCGTCGGTCAGCGGCTCGAACGGGGCTTCGCGGTACAGCAGGCGGCGCAGCAGCATCATGCTTCCTCCTTCGTGTCGAAGCAGCGCGCGACGACGAAGATCGCGCACGCGCACGCGGCGATCAGCGACGTCGCCGCCATCACCTTGTAGATCGCCAGGTACTGCGCGAGATAGCTGTAAAGGAAATACATCACGGCGATCGTGAGCGACATGCACAGCCCGATCAGCGACAGGAACGACGCGCGAATCCGGCTCGGCAGACGCTTGTTGAAGTACTCGTTGGCGACGACCGTGACGATCGGATTGATGATCATGACGAAGAAGAACCCGGTGAAGTCGACGGCCGCGACGTTGAAGAACATCGACGCGAGCACGACCGCGGTCAAGAGCGTGCTCGCGAGCACGACCGGATAGAAGCCGAGGAACGACATGGTCCGCTGCATGACGAGATAGACCACGCCGATCAGCATCTGCGCGGCGAAGAAGAACCACGTGATGTGCTCGACGCTGAATCCGTTCTCCTTGAAGAGCGCCTGGCTGAACGTGAAGAACGGCGTCGTGCAGGCCGCGAACACGGTAAAGCCGAGGATCGGCAGCGCGACGCTTCTCCAGTGTCCGCGGATGAACGCGAACAGCTCCTTCGTCACATCCTTGCGCCCCGCGTGTTTTTCCGTCGCGGCCTCGGGCGGCTCCATCGCGAAGCACCACGCGGCGAGCGCCGCCGCGTAGATCGCGAAATACGCGGCGTAGACCGCGTTCCAAGACACCTTCTGGAGCAAGCCGCCCGCGAGCACGGCGAACGCGCCGGAGATCAGGCCGAGCGCGTTCGCGCGCAGCTGCACCCGGTTGAAATGCGAGACGCGGCCGTCGACGACGAGGCTGTCGTAGAGGAGCGCGGTGTCCGAGCCGTACACGAGCGCGAGCGCGACGCCGAGGAGCGCGTACAGGCAGACGAACGGCGCGAAGCCGTCGCTGACGATCACGCCGAGCGCGTACACGCAGTACGCGACGAGCCCGAGCAGCACCGAGCGCTTGCGGCCGAACGCATCGCCGAACATGCCGGCGGGCACTTCGGTCACGATGTTCGCGAGAAAGAACACGCCCTGCAGGATGCCGATCTGATACGCGTCGAACCCCTTGTGCATCAGGAAGATCACGAAGATCGCGCGATCGATGATCGCGAGCGTCAGCACCCGGTACGCGAGATAGATGCGCTCGTTTCGCGCGCTGAGCGCGTACCCGGCGGCGACGGCGCTCGGCGCTTCCGCGACGGATTCAGAAAATGGCATGGTCGTCCTTGCCGAAGCGGAGCGGAAGCGGTTCGGCCGCGCGTGCGCGGCGGCTATTGGATCGTGTCATAGACCTTTACGGCTCCGTATCCCGAGAGCGCATCGATCGCCTGCGCGAGGTTGTCGCGGTGGCCCGGCCGGCCGGTGTCGTACAGGATGCCGATGCACGTGCCGCTGTGCGCCGTCACGAGTCCGATCCCCCGCGTCGCCTTGCACACGTCGTGAACCGCGGCCAGATGGCGCTTCGGGTTGATCTTCTGGTTGATGTACGCGCTGCGGGTCGACACACTGCCGATCTCGTCGAGATCGCGCGCGCCGAACGCCGCCACGATCCGATCGAGCAGCTCGTTGAACTCGCCGCGATGCTCGACGTTGTGCCGATGCGCGCGGTCGCGGCGGTGATACTCGAGCGTGTCGATCGTGCCGCCCTCGTCGAGCGACAGGATCTGGATGCCGGACAGGCGCCCGAGTCTCGACCACAGCACCCCCTTGCGCTGCAGGTAGACGACCGATTCCGCGAACATCACGCCGTCGGTCGGCTCGATGCCGCTCATGTCGCGGCACAGCTCGCCAAGCGGCAGCTCGCGGCCCATATAGACCTCGATCGCGCGCGCGGTCGCGAGCAAGTCGGCGGACGAGCTGCTGAGCCCCTTGCCGATCGGGATGTCGCAATCGATGTAGAACGTCCCGCCGACGTTGTGCCCGTAGCGCCGGAGGATCACCTTCGCGAGCGCCGCGGCCTTCGTCTTGCCGCTCGGGTGCGTGACGATCTCGGTGCTGCCGTGGTCCGGCACGAACGTGCTCACCGAATACTTCTGGATCGGCAGCGTGACGAGAAAATCGGCGTCGTCCTCGTGCAGCACGCCCTGCAGCAGTTCGCCGAACGAGCAGTACGAGATGCCCGACGCCGTTCGGGCGGCCGGGATGAATGAACGCATGGGCTCCGACATGGTCAGCGCTCGCTCGGTCATCGGCCGGGCTGATGCGCGTCCAGCATCGAGCGAAGCCGCGCGAGCAGTTCGCCGAGCGCCTGGTCGCCGCACGAGCCGTACGAATTCTTGCGCGCCACCATGTCCTCGACGGTAATGCCGCCGATGTCGTCGCCGAACAGCGGGCTCGCCTCGGCGAACGTCGCATGAGGCAACGCCGACACGTCGACGCCGCGCGCATCCGCCGTCTTCACCAGCTCGCCGACGACCCGATGCGCTTCACGGAACGGCATTCCCTTTCGGACCAGATAGTTCGCGTACTCGGTCGCGATGATGTGCCCGCCGATCGTCGCCTGCCGCATCCTGTCGGGCACGGGCGCCATCGTGCGGACGAGCTCGGTCAGGATCGCGAGCGACTTCATGCAGTTGTCGAGCGCGGCGAACCACGCGGTCTTGTCCTCCTGCAGATCCTTGTTGTAGCCGAGCGGCAGCGCCTTCAGGAGCGCCATCAGGCTCATCGCATTGCCGATCACGGACGCCGCCTTGCCGCGCACGAGCTCCGGCACGTCAGGGTTCTTCTTCTGCGGCATGATCGAGCTGCCGGTGCAGTAGCCGTCCGCGAGCGCGATGAAACCGAACTCCTGGCTCGTGAACGAAATGAGCTCCTCCGACAGCCGGGACAGATGGATCATCAGATTCGCCGCATGCGCGCCGAATTCGACCAGATAGTCGCGGTCGGACACCGAATCGATGCTGTGCAGCGTCGGCTCCTTGAAGCCCAGCAGCGACGCCGAGCGCCGGCGGTCGATCGGCAGGCTCGTGCCGGTCGACGCGCAGGCGCCGAGCGGGCACTGATCGGCGCGCGCGAGCGCGTCGACGAAACGGCTGCGGTCGCGATCGAGCATCACCACGTAAGTCGCGAGCCAGTGCGCGTAATACGTGAATTCGGCGCGTTGCAGATGCGTGTACGACGGCATCACGAGCCCGCCATGATGCTCGCCGTGCTCGAAGAGCGCGCGTTGCAGCGTGTCGATCGCGTCGATCAGTTCGCGCGTCGAGCGCATGAAGTAGATGCGCTGCGCGCTCGCCTGCTGATCGTTGCGGCTGCGCGCGGTATGCGTCTTCTTGCCGAGCTCGCCGACCTTGTCGACCAGCAGCGTCTCGAGGTTCATGTGGATGTCCTCGAGCGCGGGCGACAACTGGATCTCGCCCGCGCGCCACGCGGTGCGGATCTCGTCGAGCGCGCGCGCGAGCGCCTCGTGCTCCGCCGTCTGAAGCAGGCCGACGGCGTGCAGCATCTCGACGTGCGCGGCCGTGCCGTCGATGTCGGCTTCGAAGAGCCGCGCCTCGAGCGGCAGGCTCGTGTTGAACGCCACCAGGCTGTCGGTCATCGACTGGCTAAAGCGCCCGGCCCACGGATTCGCCATCGGATTGCTCATGCGCCGGCTCCCGATTTCGCGGCGCGCGCGGC
Organism: Burkholderia sp. ABCPW 14; assembly: GCF_001523835.1. NCBI lineage: Bacteria > Pseudomonadati > Pseudomonadota > Betaproteobacteria > Burkholderiales > Burkholderiaceae > Burkholderia > Burkholderia sp. ABCPW 14. The sequence continues at coordinate 51,226 of NZ_LOVS01000088.1, forward strand.
TTCGATGCCGATGCGCAGGCCGAGCGTGTTCAGGAAACCCGTCGCGTCCTCGCCGCTGATCGCGCGGCCCGCGTGCAGCGTCACGAAATCGCGCGAATAGAGCGACTGCTCCGATTCGACCGCGGACGCCGTGCACGAACCCTTGTAGAGCTGAACCTTCACGTCGCCGCTCACGTATTTCTGCGATGCGTCGATGAGCGCCTGCAGGCACAGCCGCTCGTCGCTGAACCACAGGCCGCGGTAGACGATGTCGCCGTAGTCGTCGGACACGAGGTTGCGCAGGCGCTCGACGTCGCGGCCGAGCGTGATCTTCTCGAGCTTGCGATGCGCGGCATGCAGGATCGTCAGCGCGGGATTCTCGAACACGCCGCGCACCTTCAGGCCGTTGATGCGGTTCTCGATGATGTCCTGGAAGCCGACGCCGTTGCGGGCGCCCACCTCGTTCAGCCGCTCGATCAGCTCCACCGGCCCGAGCGCCGCGCCGTCGACGGAGACGGGCACGCCCTGGCGGAAACCGACCGTGATCGTCTCGACCGCATCCGGCGCATCGGTGGGCGGCGTGATCCAGTTCACGTCGAGCCAGTTGAACTCGTTCGCGACGCTTTCCAGATAATCGCCTTCCGTCGTGATGTGCACGAGGTTCTCGTCGTGGCTCAACAGATTGTCCGGACGGCTTTCGACCGGAATGTTGTGCTGCTGGCAATACGCGAACAGATCCTCGCGCGATTGCAGCGACCAGATGCGCCACGGCGCGACGGTCGGCAGATCGGGCGCGAGGATCTTCGCGGCCATCTCGAAGCGCACCTGATCGTTGCCCTTCTGCGTGCAGCCGTGCGACAGGCAGTCGACGTCATGCTTGCGCGCGTACTCGATGAGCCCCTTCACGATCGCCGGCCGGGCGAGCGGCGTGCCGAGCAGATAGTCACGCTCGTACGAGGCGTTCGCCTTCAGCGCGGGGAACACGAAATCGCCGATGAACGTCTCGCGCAGATCCTCGATGACCAGCTCATCCGCGCCGGCGATCGCCGCGCGGCGCTTCATCCGCTCCCAATCCTCTTTCTGCCCGAGGTTCGCGCAATAGGCGGTGACGCGGCAATCGAAATGCCGCTTCAGGAAATGCAGCGCGGTGGACGTGTCGAGACCGCCGGAATAAGCGAGGAGAATGTGTTTGGGTTTCATGTCAAATCTTCCGTGATGGATGGGTTCGCCGCCTCGTCGACTAGCCGACGAGGTAGTTGTCGCGCTTGCCGCGAATCTGGTTGACGTTGTCGGCCAGTTCCGAGAATTCGATGCCGATGCTGTATTTCTTGCCGTCGATCTTCATCACGCAACCGCCGCTGCCGCGGAAACAAAACACGCGCAGGAGATCGATGAGCTCGCGCGCGACGTAGGTCGCGTTCGGATCGATCTCCATCGCCTCGTTGGTTTCGGTGATCTTCTTGCGCGTGCCGTTGTGCCGCTGCCGGAACAACTGATAGGTGCCGCTTTCGATGCTCGGCCAGGTCGTCTGGAACAGCTCGACCGATGCGTCCATGTGCTTGTCGTAGATGACGTCGCCCGTGTCCGTTCCGTCGATCAGCACGCGCTTCTGGCTGATGACCGGCCCCGCGTCGACCGCCGACACGATCCGGTGAATGCTGACGCCGGCCGGCGTGCCGTCGAGCACGGCCCACGCGTAGTAATAGAAGCCCTTGTTGTACGGCAGATAGCCCGGATGCAAATTGATCGAATCCTTCGTCGGCAGCTCGATGAAGCGATCGTCGAGGATGTAGTCGAAGTAGATCGAAACAATGAAGTCCGGCGCGAGCGGCGCGATCAGCTCGTCGAAGCGGGCGCGCGCATCGAGGATCTCGATCGGCGGAATGCCGTGCCGCTTGCACACCTCGACGATTTCGTCGAGGTGCGTCGCATTCGCTTCGGGATGGACGATTGCGCCGACGACCTCGACGCTCGCCCTATTTGCCAGATATTTGAGCGTTTCCAGCCCTGCGACGTTGTCGACGCAGAGCAGGACTTTCTCGCGAGTCATGTCATTCATGTAGGAATCCTATTCGGATCGCGCACGAAAGCGCGTCGAGCCGTTGATCGGATCAGTCAGCGATCCGCGCCGCGATACTTGAGGACGTAGCAGATGCCGAAACCGGACGGGTCCGCCTTCGGGCTCGTGACCTCGTCCCGGACGACGTCGTAGCCCGATTCCGCGAAGATTGCGTCCCACTCGCGTTTCGGCAGCAGCAGCTGATTGGTGAACGGATGAAGCAGGAAATACGGGTTGTAATACCCGCGGCCCATCGGCGACTGCATGACTTCACGGTTGTCGATGTCGTAGTCGACTTCCATCACCATCAGGTAGCTGTCGGCGAATTTCCGGCCCAGCTTGCGCAGATACTCGATGAACGCCGGCCGGCCGATCTGCGCGATGATTTCCTGCAGCACGAAGCCGAACAAGATGAAATCGGGCTGCTCGTCGATCTCGTAATCCAGCGCGTCGACGTTGACGAGACGCACCTGCTCCTGCAATCCCATTTCCGCGACCTTCTTCAGGCCGGCCTCGTACGCGCTCGCATCCGGCTCGATGCCGATCGCCTTGATGTCGCCCAGCTCTTTCGCGAGCGTGCACAGGTAGAGCGCGTTGCCGCAGCCGAAGTCGACGATCTGCTTCGCATCCGGCTTCACGGACTCGATGAAAGCCTTGGTGATCGGAATCGTGTCGTACTTCGAAATCTGGCAACTGCCGATGCCAACCCACTTGCCGTCGCGCTTGTAGCCGTCGATGCCTTCCTTCAGCATCGCGCCGATATTCGAGAAGATGCTGTCGTAGCCGCCGATCAGGATGTTGAACCAACCTTCGTAGTGTTTGATGCGGGAGCCGTAATCGGACAGCCGGAACGACGCCGCGCCCTCGCGCCCTTCCTTGACGAGCAGCCCTTCGACGGTCAGATACTCGAACACGGTGCGCAGCAGGTACGGATCGAGCGAACGGCCGCTCGCGATTTCGTCGAGGGCCTTGCCCGCGAGCAGATCGTCGAACACGCCGAGCTTGAGCATCTGGAAGATCACCTTCGCGCCGACGAAGCCTTTCACATAGTCGAGCGTCTTGAACATTTCGGGCTGGAACCAGCGCGAATCCAGAATTTCTTCGACAGACAGGTCGTCTTCGTGCGCTTGCGCACGAACGAGCGTTGCAGCGGTCATGGAGTCACCTTATGAGTGGTCGGAATATTCGGCCAGCGCCGCGAGCAACCGATCGTTGTCTTCTTCACGGCCGATGCTGATCCTGATGTGGTGATGAAGTCCGAACTGGCCGGCGTCTTTCACCTGAATGCCCCGTTCGCGCAGGAACTGCAGCGTGCGCTCGCCGGCGGCGTTTTTGACGAGAATGAAATTGGCTTCGGATGACGCGACGCGGTAGCCGAGCTCGCGCAGCGCATCAGCGACGCGGCGACGCTCCGCGAGCGTCTTCGCGATGTGCGCTTCGCGTGCATGATCGTTGTCGAGCGCGGCTTCAAGGGCATGCAGATCGAGCGTGCCGACGTTGCAGAACCACTGCTTGCGCTTCATCGACGCAATCAGCTCGCTTGGCCCGAACAGCGCGCCGAGCCGCAAACCGGCGAGACCGTAGGATTTCGAGAACGAGCGAAACACCAGTTCGTTCTCGCCGTAAGCCAGGCCGCGTGCGCGAAACGACGAATAATCGACGTAGGTTTCGTCGATCAACAGCCTGCCCGCGCGCCGCCTCAATTGATCGAGCTCGCCGGCCGTCAGCGCCTGGCCGGTCGGATTCGACGGATTGGCGAGTACGACGCAATCGTTGCTCGACACTTGCGCGAGATCGTCCGGTTTCAACAGCAGATCGTCGGTCAGACCGATTTCGAAGCGCTGGAGCCCGCTGACGGCAATCCGCGCGCGATAGCCGTCGAAACCCGGCCACGCGGTGACGAATCGCATCGACGAAAACTCGGCGCTGACTCGATCGAAGCATTCGTCGATGCCGCGCACCAGCATCAGGTTGTCCTCGGGACAGCCGAAATGCTCGGCGAGCTTTTGCATGATGCTCGTTTCGGCGTCGAACGGGTAGCGATTGATCCGAGCGGCCGCGGCCGCGATCGCGGCCCGCACACGCGGCTCCACCGCTTCCGGGTTTTCATTGAACGCCAGACAGACGGCTTCCGTGGATGCCCATGCTTCCAGCCGTACTTCGGTATCCTTCGCTTCGCCAACGCTCACGATTTCATCCTTGCCGGTTCTAATGATTGTCGTTTCTTGCCTGATGCATCGTGCGGATGGAATCAGCGCGGCGGCGGATTCAGTCCGGCCCGCTCGTTTTCCATGCCCTTCCAGCGCCAGCCCTCGAACGCGCGCTTCACGTATTCGGTGAAGAACTCGGGCACCAGGCTGAACAGCTGCGGATACGTGATGAAGAACGTGCTGATGGAAATCGAAATATCCATCGAGATCACGCAATGTCCCCAGTTGCGCGGAATGTGCAGCGTCTCGCCCGGTTCGATGATCGCCTGGTACGGCGTGCAGTGCCGATAGTTCGGATAGCGCTCGAGATCCGGCTTCTCGAAATCGACCGGGCTGAACGTCTCGCGCTCGAACTGGCCGATATAGAGGTTCTTGCTGACCTGGTCCGGCGGAAACAGGTACACCATCTTCCGGCCCACGACCTGCGTCAGGAAATTCGGCATCGGATCGGTATGGGTCGGCGTGTGCGTGCCGGCCGGCCCGATCCACAGGTACGAATCCATGTGCGCGCCGGGAATGTGCTCGATATGCCCCTGCACATACGGATGCGGCGCGAGATCGATGCGCAGGTTCGGAAAGCTCTTGCGAAACGGATGCGACGCCATGTAGTACATATGATCCGGCTTCGTCCGCAGGATGTGGATCAAGTCCTTCAGCTTGAGCTCCTGGAAGCGCAGGTGCTTGACGTAACCTTGCGGGCTGTTGTTGCCGGGCCCGCGCTCGTCAGGCTGAAAGCTCTCGACGCCGATGATCTCGTCGCCGAAATTGTTCTCGAAGTAGTCGAGCGACCATTTCTGCATGGCCGGCCACGCATCGAGCGCCCTCGCGATCTTCACCGGACGCTCTTTTTTCAGGTAATGCTTGCGGAAGTCCGATACCTTGGGTCGAACCAGCGTTTCAATAGGCAGAATTTCATCGTACGGCATAGTCGATTCCCGAGCCCGAATGTTGATTGAGATGCTCGCGGACGCTGGCAGGAACCATGTCCGTCCATAGTTGCTCGATGCGTTGCAGGCACTGCTGCTTCGCCGCAGGTTCGCCGACCGTTTCCCAGCCGGCGGGAAGGCTTCGCCCATCCATCCAGACCGAATACTGGCCCTCATTATTTCGCACCACGAAATACAATTCGTCGTCCATAACTGATTCCCAGGGAAAGCAAGGTGAAGTGCCGGGTTTTTGCCGTGGCGGCGCGCAGGTGAAATCGCGCGAAACCACTGGCTGGAAAGACGCGCCGGATGTACTGTCTCGACATCGCTCGGATGCAAGTCCGCGACCACGCCCAACGCATTAAGTGCTTCATCGAATTAAGTATTTCTGCTGCGGGAATTGCCCCCTGAACTAACCTGATATCTGGTTATTGGGCATGCATTTTTCAATGCACTTTCATCTTCAAGGCACGAATAGAATTAGGCATAACTTCTCACGTGTCAAGCAATTTTGCGGCAAGGTGTCCTGCTTTATTTCAAACAGTAGCGCATACCTGACAAATATTACGGGCGCAAAATTTACACACGGACGGCGCAAAGATTTCATTAACGGATGACAACCAGGAAGCGCGGCGCTTGCGGAGACCGATGCTTATGTTGCTCGCCGTCCGCTTTGAAGATTCAGCCAGCGCTTGCTTGCCATCCGTTATCCCAGATATCGAAGTGTCGATCTATATCCATGAATCAAAACGTTATTTCCACGTCGCACACGTGCCAAATCAATCTTGCCGACTGGACTCCAGATTCGCGTGCCCGCTTATTAATTAAGCACGCACGTTATGCAAAATGTTGAGTTTCGTTATGCCGATGACGCCCAGAAATTTTTACCGAACAAGCGTTGATTTAAAAAAACATGTCAACCTAAAACGGATGTGTAAGTCTCATCGACATCACCAGAGTCATCCGAAATTCGCTTGTATGAAATAGTTTCTATAAAACGAATAGATTTGCCGATTATTTTGCGGCTGTTTTATCATTGCAATGAAGGCAACTAATTGCGCGTTCGAAATGGGCGGCTCCACTCGGCGCCCCGCTGCCCGACTGCAAAATGGGACGCGCGTTTCGCGACATCGAACCCGGGAGCTCTTACACGCATGCACGTTTCGATCGATACGTCCACCGAAGCCAACTCCCAGACACCGGATTGTCATGATGTCGATTCAGACGTAAGCACGCTCGATATGCCGGGAAGCGCCGATCTGAATCGGATTGCCGGAACTGTCGACGGCGGTGCGGCGAACGTCGAGCGAATCGCTCCGCTCACCCGCACGCTGGAGCGGATGCTGGCGCGCCATCTGCTCGATCGATGCGGCGACGGCCCGTTGACGGCGGCGCACGTCACGCTCGGCTCACGGGCCCATCTCGATGCGTTGCTGGACGCATTGCAGCGCGCAACGGATCGGCACGCGAGTCTGCGAACGGGCATCTTTTGGGAACGCCTGCGGCGGCCGATGCGAGTCACGCTTCGCCAGGTTCGCCTGCCGGTGCATATGGCCCGGCTCGATCCCGACCTCGATCCCGCCGCGCAGTTGGCGGCGCTGGCCGCCCTGCCCGGCATGTGCATCGACGTGCAACGTCCGCCGTTGCTGCTCGCGTGCATCGCTCGCATCCCCGGCGGCGGGCAATGGTTGTTGCGGCTCGTGGCAGCCCCGATTGTGACCGGTATCGACACGCTCGATGCACTGCTCCGCGAAGCGGCGATTGACGGCGAACGAGCGCACGGATCGGCGCCATTTCATTGGATTGCCGAGACGGACATCGCAGTGCGCGGACGCGAACCAGCGTCGTCGCCGATCGCAGGCGCGGTTTCGCTATCGAACAACGTATCGCGCGATTCCGATGCGGGTTTCGCGTCGCCCGTCGAAGCGCGCATCGCCGCGATCGTGGCCGATCTGCTAGGTGTCGCGCATTGCAGACCGCAAGACGATTGCTTCGCGCTCGGACGAACGTCGTTGCAAGCGCTTCAACTGGCGCTTCGCATCCGCGATGCGTTGCATATCACCGTGCCGATCGAGCAGATCTTCGCGTGTCGGACCATCGTCGAGCTTGCCGCGTACGTCGAACGACTGCGGTCGCGGGACGTACGCGACGACGTCCCGCAGGCGCCGACCGGCGAAAAGCTGGCGGGCACGCGCGCCCAGGCGCGCACAGATGCGGATCGAACGGATTGCCTGCTCGTCGTTCAAGCAGGCTGCGCCGAGCAGACGCCGGTGTTCTGCATCCCCGGCGCTGGCGCCAGCGTCGCATCGTTCGTTCCGCTCGCGACCATGCTGCGCGCCGACGTGCCGGTATATGGCCTGCAGCCTCGCGGCCTGGACGGCCAGCGCCAGCCGGACCGGTCGGTCGAGGCGGCCGCGCGCCGGTACGCGCGGGCGATTCTGGATGCAAATCCGACGGGACCGCCGCGCATCGTCGGCCACTCGTTCGGCGGCTGGGTCGCGCTCGAAACGGCGCGGCAGCTGGACAGCATGGGAACGCGCTGCGCCCCGCTCGTCCTGCTCGATTCGATTCCGCCGCCCGCCCTGCAGGCATGGCGCGCTCCTTCCGATGCAGACATGCTGCGCACGCTGATCGGATTGCTCGAGCAGGCCGCCGGCGCGCCATCCGGGATCACCGACGCAGAAATCACTCGTTGCGCGGCCGCGGGCGACGATGCACGGGATGCGTTCGTCCATGCCTACATGGTGCGGGCCAAGCTACTGTCACCGCGTGCGCCTGTCGCATCGGTGCGGCATCTGCGGCAGGTGTTCGAGGCCAATTTGAGCACCTGCTACGCGCCGCGCGGCCGATACGCAGGCGACGCGACGGTGATCGTCGCCAACGGCGATCGCGACGCGGGCGGCATGGTGCCGGCGTTCGGATGGACCGCGCTGATCGAGCGAATCGACGCGGTCGTGACGCCGGGCAATCACATGAGCATGCTCGCGGCGCCATATGTTCGTCACGTCGCGCTGACGATGAAGGATGTGTGGCGAATGACCTGAATCTGCGCGGCAGTGAGTGCTAAGCGATGCAATGTCGGTTCGTGGACGATATTCGCCGGTCGATACCGGCGCGCCGCGATTTGCGCCGGCCCGCTTGATCGGTACTCGAAATACGCGACTGACCGGCACCGGGAATGGACGTCGCCAGCATCGAGTCGAGCGGCAGACGATCGCGATGCATCCGTCCAACGATCGCATCGAAGCTCGGCCGCGCGGCCGCCCCGCCAGCCTCGCCCGCCCATGCGCGCCTCCACGCGCCCGCGACGCACGTCCACCGAAACCGCCTCACCAATGCAGATGCAACACGTCGGCATCGCATGCCGACACATGCGTGCCGAATCTCCGGCTTTCGCGCTCGAGCACCGCGTGCAGCCAGGTCTTCGCTTCGGCGCTCGCGTGCTGCAGCCGCAGGTTGCGAATCCGCATCGGCACCACCGACAGTTCGACGAGCGCCCCGCTGTCCGCGTCGAGCACCGGAAAGTACATCAGCGTGAGATCCGGCCGAAATTGCTGATGGCCGTGGATGCCTTCGTAGTCGTTCAGAAAATCGCCGCAACCGTAAAGAACCAGCCGCCCTCGGTATATCTCGATCCCTTTGACGTGGTGCGACGAATGGCCGTAGACGATGTCGGCCGCGCCCGTGTCGATCAGCCGGTGCGCGAACGCGTGCTCGTCGTCGTCGATCTCGAATCTCCAGTTGCCGCCCCAATGGAGCGAAACGATGACGAGGTCCCCTGCGCGCCGCTGCGCCGCGATCCGTTCGCCGATCAGCGTCGCGCGCTCGGACGACAGATTCGCAAGATAGTTCAGGCCGCTGCGCCGTGCAGTCGCGGCCCACGACGGCGGCACGCCGCTCGTCTCGACCGCATACGCGTAGACGCGGATTCGGCGTCCGTTCGGCAGGTCGAGCGTGGCCGGCTCGGCGGCGCGCGCGTCGTCCTCGCCGGCGCCGGTGGTCCGGATGCCGGCCTGATGCAGCGTCTCCAGCGTGTCGGCGAGGCCGGCATGCCCCCAGTCGAGCGAATGGTTGTTCGCGAGCACGCAGCAGTCGATGCGTGCGCTCGACACGCAGTTGATGTTGCGCGGATGCATCCGATATAGAACCGATTTGTCCGGCCAATGGTCGTCGCTCGTCGTGACCGCGGTCTCCAGATTGATGATCCGCGCGTGCGGCCGCATACGGTCGAACTCCGCGAGCGCCTCGCCCCACGGATACGCGTAGTCGACGCACGCGGGCAGCTTGCCGTTTGCGAGCTCGGCCAGGCGCACGTAGTCGCGCGCCGACCGGCAATAGCATTCGTATAGCTGCGGATCGCACGGGTGCGGCAGGATCTGGTCGATGCCGCGGCCCGTCATCACGTCGCCGCAGAGGAAAAGGCGCACGCGAGCGTCGCGCGTGTCGTCGGCTTCATTCATCGCATCAACGCGCGAACCGATCCGGTTCGCGCGCCTCCCATGAAACGGTCCTTGGCCGCTCGTCAGGCGATGCGGGCCGTCGCGCAGCGATCGGCTGCGCATCTCCCGCATCGGCCTGCTTCGATCGGCCTGCTTCGATCGGCCTGCTTCGATCGGCTCGCGATCAGCCGATCGATTCGATGATCGCCTTGAACGCGCGCCACTCGGTCGCGGCCCATACTTCGGCGTGCGAGCGTCCGAGCGTGCGCAGGATCGCCGACACCTTGAACGCCGTCTCGATGTCCGGCGCGGAAAACACGTCGAGATAATCGTATGGCCCGAGGATCGCGTAGCTGTGCCGCCATTCGATGCCCGGGCACGCTTCCTCGATTTCCTTGACCGCGCGTTTCTCGAGCGTCTCCATGCTCGATGGCGATTTCAGTCCCTCCGGGGACAAACGCGTCAACAGTACGAAGTCCGGCATGGTCGTCTCCTGGCGCGCTGATCGACACATCCAAGCATTGCGCATCGGATCGGGCATCCATTGATTACGATCAAGGTCCGGACGTGTCAGGGCATCGCGCGCCGTCCATCCGGAATCCCGTCCGCCCGTCACGTCTTGACTGACGAAAGCAAGCCGAGATCGCGCAGCTCGCGGTACGACAGCTCGCGCTTGCGTGCCCCGTATACACCGCGCCGGCCGTAAATGTGCTCGAGGTCGAAGCGGTCCGACGCGTCGACGACGCGGGCCAGCACCGCGTCGAACACGGCTTCGTGCTCGTGCGCGTGGCGCGCGCCCGTATCGGCGGCTTCACGGCGCGGGAACGGCAGATAGTCGAGCTCGACCAGATACCACGCTGGCCCGATCTTGTGCGCCTGTGTATGCGCGGACACCGGACGCATCCGCGCGTGCAGTTCCTCCGCACGTCGCGCTTCGCGCTCCTTCTCGTGTTGCACGCGCGACGCGAGCGCGGCGTTGCGCATCAGCGTGCCGAGCTCCGGATGGACGTAGAACGCGCAGTTCGCGTCCTCGAGCGCGACGACGACGCCGTGCGCGGCGTGAACGCGAACGCGCCCGTGCTTGGACGACGTATGCGTCGCCACGAGGTCGGCCGCAACGTCGGGCTGCTCGGGAAAGCGTTGCGCGAGTTCGGCACGCACCGAAGCCCATTCGGCGCCGACGCGCGCGGACAGGAACGCCCGCAGCGCCCGCTGACGCGGCGGTTTGCCGGGCGCGCGCCCGCGGGCAACGGGAGGCGTTGCCGGCTGCGCGGCGGACGTGGCTCGATAGTTGCGGTTCGCCTTGACCATAACGATTCGTCTGCCTGTTCCCGACGATGACTGACGTAGCCGCAATCGCAGACGCATTCGTGCGGCGCGGGCGCGGTGCGCTCGCGTCCACCGCACCCGCGCCGCATTCGATTTCGGATGCGCGGATTCACGGGCGCATGTCGTCGCCGTCCGCCTCCTCGCGCTCCAGTATCTCGAGCACGCGCGCGGTCCGGCCATGCGGTTCGCGATCGAGGCGGAACTGCAGGCGTTCGTCGGATCTGAACCACGTGTATGCATCGAGCACTTCGGTGCCCGTCGGTTCGATTTCGAGGATCTTCGCGATGACGTCGTCTTCGATCGGCCCGACGATGTCGCGAATTTCGGTCGCAGTGGCGGGGTGCGATGCGGAATTGAGCTTCATGGACATGGCTTTTCTCCCGTTCCGGTTGAGGCCGCTCGTTTCGCTCCGGGTGGATGCATCGCATCAACCCTTGATGCAGACGATCGGCACGAGCCGCGCGACCTTGCGCGCGAGCCCGGCCTCGACGGCCGCGTCGACGACCGCGCCGACATCCTTGTACGCGCCCGGCGCCTCTTCGGCGACGCCGCGGTCCGACGGGCTGCGGATCAGGATGCCGCGGCTCGCGAGCTCGTCGACCAGCGCCCGGCCGCGCCAGCGCCGTGCGGCCGCGAAGCGGCTCATGCAGCGGCCCGCGCCGTGGCACGCGGAGCCGAACGCACGTTCGCCGCCCGCCGCGTCCGCGCCGGCCAGGATGTACGACGCTGTTCCCATGCTACCGCCGATCAGCACCGGCTGGCCGACGTCGCGCAGCGCGTCGGGCAGCGCCGGATGGCCGGGCCCGAACGCGCGCGTCGCGCCCTTGCGATGGACGTAAAGCTGCCGGCGGCGACCGTCGATCACGTGCTCTTCGACCTTGCACGTGTTGTGCGACACGTCGTAAAGCAGGGTCAGTTGCGCGGCCGGCAGCACCTTCGCGAACACTTCCCGGGTCAGATGCGTGAGGATCTGCCGGTTCGCGAGCGCACAGTTGATCGCCGCGCGCATCGCGCCCAGATAGCGCTCGCCGAGATCCGACAGAATCGGCGCGCATGCGAGCTCGCGGTCAGGCAGCGCGATGCCGTAGCCTGTCGCGGCGATCACCATCTCCTTCAGGAATTCGGTGCCGATCTGGTGACCGAGCCCGCGCGATCCGCAGTGAATCGTCACGACGACTTGCCCGCGCTGCAGTCCGTAGCGCTGCGCGCTCGCCGGATCGTAAATATCGGCGATCTCCTGCACTTCGAGATAGTGGTTGCCGGAGCCGAGCGTGCCCATCTCGTCGCGCTGGCGCTTCTTCGCGAGCGCCGACACCGCGGACGGCTTCGCATCCAGCACCATGCCGCCCTCCTCGATGCGTTCGAGATCGAGCGGCGTCCCGTAGCCCTGCTTGACGGCCCACGCGGCGCCGCCCGTCAGCATGTCGTCCGTTTTCGCGGCCGACAGCCTGAGTCGCCCGGTGCTGCCGACGCCCACCGGGATGTGCGTGAACAGCGCGTCGGCGAGCTTTTTCTTCACTGTGTCGATATCCTCGCGCACAAGCCCCGTATGCAACGTGCGCACGCCGCACGAGATGTCGAAACCGACCCCGCCCGCCGAGATCACGCCGCCCGCGTGCGCGTCGAACGCCGCGACGCCGCCGATCGGGAAGCCGTATCCCCAGTGCGCGTCCGGCATCGCGAACGACGCGGCGACGATGCCCGGCAGCGTCGCGACGTTGCAGACTTGTTCGTACACCTTCTGGTCCATGTCGCCGATCAGCTTGCGGTCTGCATAGACGATGCCGGGCACGCGCATGCCGCCCGCCGGCGGAATGTGCCATTCGAACTCGCCGTGCTGCTTCAGCCGAGTCAGGTCCATCGGCATGCTCCGTTCAGACATCGACGACGCATTCCGCGATCCACGCGCCGTCGTCGAGCCGGTCCACGCGCAGCGCCGTGTAGGTCGCGCCCTTCGGCTCGATGGCCGGACGATGCCGCGCGATGTCCACCGGCTCGCCGGCAATGTGCGCGCGCAGGCCGTCGTCGGCGAGCGTCACGTCGAAATGGCTGAAGAGCATCTTGCGTACCGCCATTTCGTAGACGATTGCGTTGAGCCAGTCGACGAGCAGCAGCTCGCGGTCGGTCTCCGCGCAGGCGATCTCGAACGCGCGCAGCGGCCGCACCGACGCGGGATTCGCGACGATCGCCGTCAGCGCGAGCGCGGCCTGCTCGTAGGCCTGCGCGAGCGTCTCGCCGACGCCGCGCACGCCGACATCCGCGTCATGCTGGAAATGCTCCCAAAGTGCGGTCATTTCGCTTCGCTCCTCGATCGACGCGCGACGCCCGATGTTCGCCGGCTCGCCACGTCGATCGCATGCGAAACAAGCCTAGATGTTGCGCCCGGACGGGCCTTGACCTGCGTCAATCGCCGCCCCGTGGCGCATTCGGAATCGAGCCGTGACGACGGGCCGGCGGCCGGGAGATCATCTTGCAGACATCGAAGTCGCACGCGGCACGTTCGGCGCGCACTATTTCGCTGGTCCAAAAAATGCCGTTCGCTGGTGATCGACGGATTAATGCAGGTCAAGGGGGCCGGAAGCGCGGTTGCCGCGGCGTGATGCGCATCGGCGCCGGGGGCGGGTCGGCGGGTTGCCCATCATCGTCTGCGAGGATCGCGCGGATCGGAGCGAGCCGCCTGCGGCGCGCTTGCATCGCATTCGTGTGGCGTTCGCCGCGTCGTTGAGCTCCCCAGGCCACGCGCGTGCGATTCGTCTCATTCGCTACATTCGTCTATCGTGACAATAGGCGACTCGAATGTCCGCCATGGCATGCAAGCCGGCAGCGACGCCAGCCGTCAAGGTGCCGAAACAAATCCCGCGCATGTTGACCGCTGCGTCGATCGGCATTGCCCATTGCTCAACGCATGCGTTCGAAGGCCGCCGCGTCGATCGTTCGGATGACGCGCGACCTCCGAAGCTTCGTGCTTTTCGCCAAAGAAACCGCGTGCTATCAAAGCAGGATTCGCTGTGAACCGCATGGGTTCCGACGCGCGTTTCGCGGCGAATACGCACGGTATCGGAAAAGAACGGCCGCATCGATTCGGAAGCCGTACCACGCACATTGGCGTGCCTGAAATGTGGCCGGACATCGCACGATCCCGGTTGCCATTTCGCGAAGCCCCGCCGATCAGCCGACCAGCAAATCGAGGCGTCCGTGTGCGTCGCGTTGCAGTCATGCACGAGCGTCTTGCCGCGCTCCGCCCGCCAACAAGCATCACGAGCGCGTGCGATGCGCTCGCGTATCGCGTTCGACGCTGCCGCTGCATGCCGATCGCTTGCGCAGTTGCGACGGCCTTCGTGACGCCGTGATGCCGCAAAGCCGGCCCGCCGATTACGCGAGCCGGCTCCGCGCAGCGGCTTCGGCAACGCGTCACGGGCGCCGTCTGCCCAATGCGCGCGTCGTCGCCCGCCGTTCGCGGCGAGCGAGCGCGCAACGCACAAACGATATGCGACACCCGACGCGCTTCCGCCACCGACGACAATTCGTCAAGAGGAGATCAAACGAACAATGTCCAAATATGTATTGGGCCACTCCCCGATAGAACTTCGCCGACTGGACTTCCAGTCGGAGATGCTGAAGCCGATCACGCTGCGCCTGCTCGAATCCGCGCGCCTTCGGTCTTCGATGCGCGTGCTCGACATCGGCTGCGGGACGGGCGGCGTCAGCATGCTGGCGGCCGAGATGATCGGCCCGGCCGGCGCGGTCGTCGCGATCGACCAGAGCGACGTCGCGATCGACGCGGCGATCGCCAACGCGGAGCGCGCGCGGCTGCACAACATCCGCTTCCGCGCATGCGGTCTCGATCAGGTCGAGGGCGCGCACAGCTTCGACGTCGTGGTCGCCCGGTGTGTGCTGATGCATCAGCTTCACGTCGCGGAGTTCATCCGCCACGCGGCGCGCTTCGTGAAGCCGGGCGGATTCATCGCGTTCCATGAGCCCGACTTCTTCCGCAAGCCAATATCGATGCCGCCCATCAACCTGTGGGACTCGGTCGCGATGGAGATTCTCGATCGCTGCAAGCGGATGTTCCCGTCATTCGACGTCGCGCACCGGATGGTCAAACTGTTCGCGACCGCGGGGCTGCCGTTGCCGAAGATGTCGTACGAGATTCCGGTCGACGGCGGAACGGCCACGAACCTCAGTTCATGGCATGCGGAAATCCTGCGGGCGCTGTCCACCGATCCCGAATGGACGCTGCTCGGCAACGGCAAGCGGATCGAGTTCGACCGGCTGAGCGGAGACCTGCAGTGCGAGATCTACGAATCTCGCGCTCAGGTCGAATCTTTCGGGCAGATGTGCGCGTGGGCGCAACTGTAGGCGCGCGCGCCGGCAAAGGGCCGGCGCTGCGCGCGTCGGACGTCCGGCCCGCCGTTTCGACCTGGCCGGACGCCGCCCGTCACGGCTTCGCGCGGTCGGCGCGATCGATACGGGCCGCGGGCGCGCTCGGCTATTTCGCGGACGCCGGCGTCGGGCACGCGTTGCAGCCGCACGCGGACGTGCCGGTGGGCGCCGCGGGCGACTGATTGGTCCACTGGCCGTTCCAGCCGCCCCGCGTCGCGCAGACGGTCGGGCACACGGCCTGCGCGCCGCGATAGTCGGCGACCGGCAACGCGGTGTCGACATCGCAGCCGCACGGATAGCCGGTACGCGCGCGTTGCGCGATCGGCCCGCTCATCGATGCGAGCCAGTTGCGCGACTGCGCATCGATCTTGAACATCACCGGCTCGCGCGCATCGAGCAGCGCGACCATCCTCCGATAGAGCGGATAGCGCTGCGCGAGCGTCTGCAATACGCTGCGCCGCGCGGAGAACAGATACTGCGGCACGCCGCTCTGGTCCGGCCCGACGCTTTGCACCATCGTCGACGAAGCAGCGATCACGTTCGCGAGCTGCACGGCGAGCGCCCGCGTGCCGCGTGCGTGCGTCGTCGTGTTCACGCCGATCACGTCCGCATAGAAAAGCGGCGGCTGCGGCTCGTCCGACAGCGGCAGGAACTTGAAATCGAGATTTTGCCGCGCCGCTTCGCTCATCGCGGACATCGATTCCGAATAGCCGATCACCGCGCGTCCCTCGCCGTCGCTGAACCACGTCGATCGGTCGTATTGGCCGGGCAGCTCCGCGGTCGCGTTCAGCCAGCTCGACATCGCCATCAGCGAGCGCAGGCTCGCGACCGCCTCGCCGTTCAGGTCGTTCGCGCTCCACGGCAGCGGCAGCGGATACGCACCCGTCCGGCTGTGCGCGGCGTCGAGATACAGCGCGGCGTTCGTCGTCCGCCCGGCCATGTCGATCATCAGCCCGCGCTTGTCGGGCGGAATCTCGCTCGTGAACGTGCACTGCTTGAGCGCGCTGTGCACTTGCGTGAGCGTCGTCGCGGCCGCGAGCGCCGCGTCGTCCTTCCGATAGAAGAGCACGTTCGCGCAGCCGAGCTGCGGGATGCTGTAGTACCGGTCGCCCGCCTTCACGCCGTCGATCGCGTACGGCAGGAAATCGCCGATGTTCAGGATCTCGTTCGCCGCGAGCGGCTCGAGCCAGTTCTGGCTGCGGAAATAATCGAAGAAAATCGCGTCGTACACATAGACGTCGGCGTTCGCGGGCGGATTGGTCCGGTAGCCGCCGTCCCACTCGTCGGCGGACACGAATTGCAGCGCGATGGCCGGCTGCGCCTTCTTCCATTCGGTCTCGATCGCGGATTTGAACTGGTCGATGCGCGGCACCCACGGATACAGCGCGACCGTCAGCTGCTGGACGGCGGCCGCGCTGCCCGCATGCGACGGCGCGGCGACCAGGAAGCCCAGAACGATCGTGATACAGCACAAGAGGCGACGCATGATGAATCCTTGTCGAATGAGTCGTGTGCGTGGATGCGTTTCGGCGCCGCGAGCGGCGGAAGCGTCAATCCCATAGCGCGTGGAAATGATGGACGGGTCCGTGTCCGCGGCCGACGTCGAGCTTGTCGGACGCGGCGAGCGCATCGCTCAGGTACGCCTTCGCGCGGCACACGCTGTCCTCGACCGAATGGCTCGGCAGCAGCGCGGCGATCGCGGCCGACAGCGTGCAGCCGGTGCCGTGGTCGTTTTTCGTCGCGACGCGCGGCGCGGACAGCTCGACCGTCGCCGCCGCCGGGCCGCGCAGCACGTCGACGCTGCGCTCGCCCGCCAGATGGCCGCCCTTCAGCAGCACCCAGCGCGGGCCGAGCGCGTGCAGATCGGCCGCCGCCGTATGCATCTCGTCCAGCGTGCGCGGCTCGCTTCGATCGAGCAGCACGCCCGCTTCCGGCAGATTCGGCGTGATCAGCGTCGAGATCGGCACGAGCCTGTCGCGAATCGCGTCGACCGCGTCCGGATCGAGCAGCCGGTCGCCGCTTTTCGCGACCATCACCGGATCGAGCACGATCGGCGCGGCGCGATGCCTGACGAGCGCGGCGGCGACCGCCTCCGCGATCGCCGCCGTCGCGATCATGCCGATCTTGACCGCGTGCACGGCGACGTCGTCGAACACCGCGTCGATCTGGTCCGCGACGAACGCCGGATCGAGCGCGCGGAAGCTGCGCACGCCGGTCGTGTTCTGCGCGACGACCGCGGTGATCGCCGACATGCCATACGCGCGCATCGCCGAAAATGCCTTGAGATCGGCCTGAATGCCCGCTCCGCCCGTCGGGTCGGTGCCGGCGATCGTCAGTACGTTCGCGATCATGTTCCCTCGTGATTCATCTTTTTTAATGGGTATTCGAGCGATGCGGCGCCCGTCGGCGGGCCGCATCGCCCGGTCGTGCGATCGGCCGCACGGGTAACGCTCGCGTGCTTTCCCGCTCCCATGCGGCCATCGGTGGGCGCACGGGCACTGCGGCGGCGTTCGATCGCCCGCCCGTATCGCAGGGCGAACGCCGCGCCGTGCGCGCCCGCCGCTTCAGCGCTGCGGCTTCGTCGCCTTGAACAGCACGAACGGCTTGCTGCCTTCGGCGTCCGCATACCCGCGGGGCGCGCCGTCCGCTTCCGCCGCGCTGAAACCGAGCTCCGTCGTCGCAGCGAGCGCGAAGCCCGCCTCTTCGAGCGTGTGTCGGTACGTCGGGATGTCCCAGTGCGTGTCGACGACGTCGAACACGCCCATGCCGGGCACGTGGAGATACACCGGACGCGTGTCGCCGTCGCGATACACGACGCCCGGCTCGCCGTTGCGGAACGTCGGGAACTGCACGCCCGTCGTGCGCGGGTTCGTATCGAGGATGTAATACGTGCCGCCCGGCATCAGCACGCGCAGCACCTCGGCGGCAACGCGCGCGAGCTCCGCGCGCTCCGGAATGTTGACGAACAGGAAGCAGCTGATCGCCGCATCGAAGCTCGCGTCGGCGAACGGCAGCGACGGCCCGTCGATGTGCGCGAACTGCAAACCCGCATCGGTGCCGGCCGCGTTCGCGTTGTCGATCATCGTCGTCGCGATGTCGACGCCCGTCACGTGCGCGACGCCCGCCGCCTTCAGCCGCCGCGACACCTTGCCGCCGCCGCAGCCGTAGTCGAGCACGCGGATCGCCGTGCCGTGCGCGCCCGTCAGCTCGGCGATGAGCGGCCGGTAGCCGAAGCGGTCCTCGATCCGGTCGTCGTATGCGTCGAAGCGCTGCGAAACCTGCTGTTCGGTCCAGTCGGTCTTCATCGAGATTCTCGGTCCTTGTGCGTTATTGAGGCGAGGCGGACGCCATGTCCCAGCGGTTCAGGAGATAGGCGCGATGGAACGGGCCGACGAACGCGAGCGCGTCGTCGGGCGGCGGATTGCCGGACTTGATCCCGCGATAGATCCAGAAAAGGCCGAGCACGTCACGCCAGTACGGGTCGAGATCGACGTCCTGCAGCGCGGCGAACGACATCTGCCCGGCGCGAATCCGGCCTTCGTGGTCGAGCACGCGCCGAATCGTCGCGGGGCCGGTGCCCGCCGGCATCCGCGGCGGCGCTTCGGCGGTGACGATCGCCGCTTCGACGTCGTCGAGGAGCGCCTGCACGCGCGGCAGGTTGTCGTCGTACACGTGGATCGAGCCGACGTGGTGCGAATACGTGCCGACCTCGCATCCTAGCCGCGACGCAACGTACTCCTGCAGGAACGTGAACGAGAAGACGTCGTTCAGGAGCCCGATGTACGCGTCGTTCGCGCGCATGAAGGCCACCGTGTGCAGCCGGCCGTCGCGCAGCAGCAATTGCAGGCCGAGCGTGCACGACACGTCGATGTTGCGCCGGTACAGATCTTCATCGGCGCTGAAGATCTGCAGCACGACGCGCTTGCTCTCGGCGTCGTCGCGCGACAGGATGTCGACCGCGCGCTCGATCTGGTCGAGCGCGCGGTCGCCGTAATGCAGCAGCCGCGCGCCGTAGCCGGTGCCGGGCAGATGCTTGCCGTCGGGGCTGTAGCGCGCCATCGAAGGCGCGTAGTGCTCGATGAACTCGAGATCGTTGCGGCCGGACAGATACCACAGCGCCTCGGCGTAGTTGAAGACGACGTTCTGCCTGCGAGCGGCGTGCCGGCAGAAGCGCGCGCGCGGATCGTCGATCCGTGCGCCGTAGCCGATGATTTCGCGCTCCGCGTGCCCGCGCGGCGCGCTCCGGTATTCGTACGCGCCGCAGACGTGCCTGAGCGTGGCGAGATAGAGCTCGCTGAGACCCGGATAGCGCCGCATGTCAGCCCCTCGCGTCGAAGCGGCCGATCGCGGCTTCGATCGCGGCCGGGTCGATCCGCCCGTCGCTGTATTCGACGCGCTCGATGTGCGTGATCTCATCGAGCCCGCGCACGAGGTACGCGTATTCCCTGCCGGTTTCGAGCAGCAGCACGATCCGCTTGCCGAGCGCGGACGCCCAGCCGAGCTCGATGTGCGTGCCGGGCGACGCGGGCGCGCCCGGGAACGCGACGAAGTAGTCGCACAGGCTGATCTGCTCGTAGTCCGTCTTCGTGCACACGGCGGGCGTCATGAATTCGCGCCCCCAATGCTCGCGCCGGTGCGCGCAGTGCACATTCCAGCCGCGATCCTCGAAATGATCGATCACGCGGCGAAACAGGTCGATGCTGTCTTCCGGCATGATGCCGGTGTGCTTGTCGACCAGGGATTTGAACGGTCCGCCCAAGAACATACGCTTCATCGGTTATTTTCCTTTTGGTTGGAATGACAGATGGCGTGCGCTCGCAGCGCCACGCGCGTGACGTGGTCTGCGAGGACGCCCGGGAATTCGAGCACGCCGTCCGGCACGCGGACCCAGCGGCAGTCCGTCGCGTCGTCGCCCGGCCGCAGCGCGCCCTCGACATAGCGGCACGGCATCGCGATCAGCACGTAGTGGTGGTGCTGGCCGCCCGGATCGAAGCCGATCACCTCGACGACGTCGATCGGCTCGCCGACCTCCGCGCGCACGCCGGTCTCCTCGAACAGCTCGCGCGCGGCCGCGTCGTGCAGGCGCTCGCCTGGCTCGACCGAGCCGCCCGGGAAGCCCCATGTGCCCTTCTGCGGCTCCTTGCCGCGCTGGACGAGGATCACTTCGTCGCCGCGAAACGTGACGGCGATCACCGCGACGCGCGGTGTCGCAAGCGCCGTGGGTTCACATGGCGCCGCGCCGGCGCTTTTCGGGTCAGTCATCGTTGATGCTCCGCATCTTCGCCCCTCTCTGCGCGCGCTTTCATTCGGCCCCGACGCGCAAATCGACGGTAATTGGCCGCCTCTATGATTAATGAATGAAACAATCCGGACAAATTCGCCCGGATTTTGCAAACGCATATTTTCGCTTCTCGATTCAGCGGCCTCTCCGTTTTCGGAAATTTCGCAGAGCGCTTAGCCTAACACAATCCTATCGATTCTCTCGAATGCGATTTGCTTAACGAAATTGCCGACCTCGCATATTCACGAGTATTCAGCGATTATCGCGCCAACCGATTGACAAATGAAACGGGACGTTGCTATACCTATTAACCATCGCCGATTCAATACGACTTTCGGCGAAGCGCCGTCGCATGGCCCAACCGGGCCGTCCGGCCGACCGGCGGCATTTCCGCCGCACGCCCTGACGCAATCGGCGTATTAGGTTCCGCATCAGCCTGAATTTGCCGTAATCCGTAACGTTGTTCCACTCCGTGCCGTCATCCGGCACGGAACATCTCATCGTCACGCGACTGCAACATAAAAAAGGTGATCGATTATGCAAACGCATCCGATCGGGCTGTCCAGCGAATACGAAGCACAGCGCTATTCAAACGAGCGCAATATTCTGCGTTCTGAAATTATCTACGGCGACGGTTTTCAAAGCCCGGGCGGCATCGAAGGATTCAAGACGATGCTCGCCGACAAAATGTCGATCGAGCCCGGCATGCATCTGCTCGACATCGGCTCCGGCCTCGGCGGCGCCGCCTTTCATCTCGCGGGCCGCTTCGACGTGACGGTCGTCGGGCTCGATACCGCGCCGCGGATGACGGAGCTCGCGGCCGCCCGGCAGCCGGCGCTCGATCCGCAGCGGCGCGTGCGCTTCGTCAACGCCGACATCCATGACGATGCGCTCGCCGGCGAGCGCTTCGACATCGTCTATTCGCGCGACGTGCTGATGTACGAGCACGACAAGCCATCGTTGTTCGCGCGCTGCCACGCGCTGCTCGCGCCGCAGGGCCGCTTGTACGTGACCGACTTCTGCCGCGGCCGCTCGTCGCCCGAGTTCGACGCTTACACATCGGTGTCCGGCTATGACCTGAAGACGATCGACGATTACGCGCGCATCGTCGCGGACGCCGGCTTCGATGTCGTGGCGGCGCGCAACGTCAGCGACGACGCGCGCCGCCAGTTGATCGACGACCTGCATCGCTACGAGACGCGCATCGCGACGCGCGATCCGTCGATCGACATGCTCGACGCCGAGCACATCGTCGAGCGCTGGCAGCGCAAGATCCGCTTCGTCGAGGAAGGATGCCTGCTGCAGGGGCTATTCATCGCGCAGCGCCGATAGTTCGTCCGTACAACATGCGTTCCGAAGGAGCCGACATGCTGACGTCGCATTCCGATCATCTGCAGATCGACTGGGAATCCGGCCGTTCGAGCCGCTATCACTGGGTGTGGCTGCGCCAGGCTTGCGAGTGCGCAGACTGCTTCAACGGCTACTGCCGGCAACGCCACTTCGATCCGGGCACGATTCCGCCAGGCATCCAGCCCGAGCGCGTGTCGCTCGACGCGCATGGGCTGCGGATCGTCTGGCAGGACGCGCACGTCAGCACGTACGCGTGCGACTGGCTCGAGCACAACGACTACCGCGACGCCGCCCCTGTGACCGAGCGGCAGGCGGAGCGGCTGCGCTGGACGCCTTGGCCCGAGCGCGGCGCGCCGTTGGCGAGCCATTTCGGCATCGCCGACGTGCTGGAAAGCGACGCCGCGCTGCGGCGCGCGCTGAATCAACTGTTCGAATTCGGCATCGTCGTGCTGAAAGCAAGCGACGGCGCGGCGCCGCCGTTCGACGACGTCCGCAACCGGCTCGCCGGCTTTCTCGACCCGTCGTACTTCGGCGACTTCTTCGATCTCGAAGTGAAAGCGGACGACGTAACCGACAGCGTATCGTTCAGCACGAAGGCATTGCCGCTGCACACCGACATCCCGTACTGCTCGCCGCCGCCCGATTATCAGTTCCTCTATGGTCTCGACGTCGATCCGCGCTGCGCGCGCGAGCAGGTCGGCTGCACGCGCTTCGTCGACGGCTGGGCGGTCCTGTCCGAATTGCGCAACGCGTCGCCGGACATGTTCGAGCGGCTCGCGCACACGCGCGTCGTCTACCGCGCCGACTATCCGAATGCGCGCAAGCACTACGAGCATCGGACGCCGATCGTCCGGCTGCGGCCGGACGGCTCCGTCGAGCGCCTCGTCAACAATCCGACGAAGATGTTCTTCGACGGCATCGGCTTCGACGATCTGATGCCGTTCTTCAACGCATATCACGCGTTCAAGGCGCGCCTCGTCGCGACGATGCGATCGTATCTGCATGTGTGGTCGCAAGGCGACATGGTCGTATGGGACAACCGGCGGATCTTTCACGGACGCGGCGATTTCGGCGCGCCCGGGATCGCGCGCACGTTGCGCGGCGGGTATTTCAAGGAAGGCGAACTGCGGGCGCGGGAGGCGTTTCTCGCTGAGGCCGAGCGGCGCGCGGCGGGTTGAGCGCGCGGCATTCGAAACGCCCGACCGCCGCGCCGGCCGAGCGCGCGACGACTGGCTCTCACGACTGCCCGGCCGTTGCCGACAGCGCCGTCAGCGCGGGCGCGGCCGATCTCGACGACAGCGGGGCATCGTGCGGCCGCCATTCGGCGCAATGCCGTGGCCGTGGCGCACCGCCCCGGAGGATGCGCGAAGACCTGCCGTCAACGCAACGTCTCGATCGCCAAGAGAACGGCCATCGCGATCATCAAGCCCCCGCCCGCGATATTGATCAGCTTGAATCCTTTCTCATTGAAGAACGCTCGTGAACTGACGGCATGAGCGGTGGCGACCCACGCCGAATCGATCAACAAACCCAAGCCGATGGGCACCAGCGAAAAGAAGAGCAGCGACTCCACTGGACTTTCGACCCCTCTGCTCAGGAAACTCGGCACGATCGTACCGAACATGATCAGGGCTTTGGGATTCGTGATGCCCACGATGACGCCGGCGACCAACGTTTGCTTGCGCTTGGCAGGGGCCCGGACTTCCGCCGCGGGCAGTGGTCTGGCTAACAGATATTGAACACCGATGGCCAGCAGGACGACGGCGCCGAGCAATCGAATACCCGTCAGGACGCTGTCGGTGCGCATCAGCAAGGTGCCGATTCCCAGCGCAACGATCACTGCGACGCAATATGTTCCTATCGCGTTGCCGATGACGCCGCGCATCGCGCTGCGCCGCCCCGCCGTCATCGCCTGCCCGACAAGAAACATGATGCTTGGCCCGGGAACGGCGATCAACACTGCAGAGGTAAATACAAGCCCGAGTAGGCCATCGAGCGCCGTGAAGTTTCCAGACATTGAGCCGCCCTCATAATCGCCCCTGAACCGTCGCTAAACAGTCGGTATCCGTCACGTTCCAATGCCGTTCGTCGCCTGGCATGATCAATTGGCAAACTGTACGCCAGCGTTCGGTTTGCCCAAACCGGTCGACAATCAATACGGGTTCATGCCGATTTCAATTGATCGGTGATGCGCCGATGACGGATTACAGGGTGGATGGGTGAATGAACATCAGTATCTATACAGTTTCAGATCTCGACACGCAATCAAGATCGGTTCGCGAGCAAAGCCAGCGTCGGCTGAATTCGAAGCGCCTCGGCCACCTCTTCTTCGCTCATCAGCGGATAGCATGCGTCCACAAACTCGTCGAGCACGGGCAACATGCTGCGACGCTCATCCAGACCCAGCGCGCATGCACACGCATTGAACGCGACGTTCTTGTACTGGTCGAGATTGGTCTCCTCGTCGACATAATCGTCGAGGTCCCAGCGGCCGATGAGGCTTTCCTGCATATGGAAGGAATTCACTTCGACGCCTTCGCGATAGACGTGAAACACCGGATGGACATATGCGCTCCGGGAAGTATCGAAATGATCCGCGGGCAGCGCGAAATAGTGAGTCGGCAGTTCGCCGTTGCCGTATCGGCTGAATCCATACTCGAAAACGATTTCGAGCCTCATCGGCTCCTCACCCCAGCGTTCAAGGTTATATGCTCGCGGAAATGGGGGCCATACACGTGCTCGGATCAAGCCATCGTCGCCGCTTGGCTCGAACGTCACCGTGCACCCGAAGTAGCCGAACAGCTCGAACAACGGCATGCTCGTGCTCACGAGTTCGACGAGAAATTCAGAAAGATAAATGAGCCGGTCGGAAGGGTGCGCTAGCGGAACATCGCATTCGAATACCGGTTCGAGCACCATGTCGTGATATTTTTCGGCGACGATGTATCCGAGCGCTTGAATGTTGCATCGGAAGCCGTGTACAAATCCGGAAGCGGCATCCGGATCATTGACGCGCATCGGAGCGCCGAGAAAGTAGAGACCTGGCACGCTGACCGACTCCCAACTCGATGTCAGCAGGCAATATTTTCCCTTTTCGTCAATGGCCGGCCGTACGGTTTCCATGTCGAAAACGCCGGGCAGCGTGTAGTTGAAGCCACAACATACGATCACGTCGTCCACGATGCCGGTTCGCTTCATCCACCTTGGCGGAGACCAGTGGGGGCAAGGCGTCTCGTAGCGAACCAGCAAGCGGCCTTCGTATTTGCCGCCGGCGATTCGCCTGACTTCGACGATGCGATCGCTCACGATATTGTTGTTGGACTTGAGTTGCATCAGATCGAACACGTCGGAGACTTGTGCCCGCAAGTCATGCACGTTGTGTGTTTGCCGGGCGAACATCGGTAGAGACCGCGTGACGACGCGCGTCTCCGCCGTGATATCGATGAGGTGGTGTGCGATCTCGAATGCGGAATTGCCGCGGCCCAGAATGATGACGACCTTGTTCCGGTAGCGTTCCGCCGCGGCATCGGGCTCGAAGTCCCCGTAGAAAGTGCAGGTCTCGGCATTGAGTCCCTTGATATCCGGAACGATCGGCTCCGACTTGCCGGTAGCGCAGAAAATACGATCCGCGGTGATGCGCGGCGCATTCGATACGCCGAGAACGAAGCATCCGCCTTTGCGCGCTATGCGCTGCACGCGAGCACGCGTCCGAATGTGTTTCGACAGCCCTTTCTTTTCCGCGACATACTTCAGATACTCCTTGTAAATTCTTGCCGACGGCCAATGTTCCGACGTCCACTCCGTGAATCGCAGCTTGGGATCGTTCGTCACATCATCGGCATTGATGGTGCTCAATGTGTGCCAGTCGTATCGCATCCGATAAGTATGGCTATCGCCTGGAACGTATCTTTTGTTTAGCGAAATAAGCTGCCCGCATACCGGAAATCGATCCCACTGCCCACCGACAGTCTCGTTCGCCTCGATCAAAAGGTACTCAATCCCCCGTCTCTCGAATTCGAGAGCCATGTTAATTCCCGCAGGGCCGCCGCCAATGATCACGTTAGAAAAATGTTCCATCGTGGCTGTCTCCTCATTCATGCCGTCGAGGATCGAGAGAGGGGCCTCGATCGACCTTTTTCATTCGGTTTCGCCGAATGCGTCGCGCGGATGCGGAGCGTCGAGCGGCTTCGGCATCCGCCGAATGCGCTGAATCCCCAAGACGTGCTCGTCATCGATCGGCACGAGCCCGATCGAGACCGCGGTTATGAATCGCCAACCGATCTTCCCGTCAGTTTTCGGGGCCTCAAACGCGCGTCCAAATTCGATTCGCAAGGTCGACGGCTGCCAATAGCTGCACGCCGTCGCAGTTCGACTCGCGCATCTCGGGGCCATACCTCGACCGATGCCAGCCGATCCCCGGTCGCCGATATGCTCCCCGGTGCCTGCGACTGCTCTCGAACGGTGGTGCGCAATCATCCCGTGGAAACGATCTCGGGAAGGCGCGAATCCGCACTGCGGTCGACGACGGTCAAGCGGCCGTCGGCGGCACTCGGACCGGTTCGCGGCTGAAAGTAAATCGTCAGGATCAGCGGGAGCATTTTGTCGTACCAATATAGCTTAAAGTAACTGAAAGCGCGCTTCGATGGGAACCCGCATTCGTGTTGTGGCGCCCTCGGCTTCCGCCATTCACGCACGCGGTCCGACCGCGCGTCATGGGCCGCCGTCGCGCCTCGCGCGAACACTTGCGTCTCAAGCGGGATACGTGAGGCAGGCGGCGCCAACCGCCACCGCCGCGCAGGCAGCGAAGCGCCGCCCGCTCGGCTTCTCGCCGAGCCACGCCCAGCCGATCAACGCCGAAAACACGATGCTCGTCTCGCGCAGCGCGGCGATCGGACCGACCGGACCGCGCGACAGTGCGTCGACGACCGCCGCGTAGCTGATGAGCGAGATCAGCCCGCCCGCCGCGGATTTCAGCAATTCGCCGCGCGTGAAGCCGTTGCTTAAACGGCGGCCGAACAGGAAGAACATGGCCGGCATCGCGATGCCGTAGACGATGAAGACCCACGCCGCGTACGCGAGCGGATCGCCCGCGATGCGCGAGCCGACGCCGTCGACCGTCACGTAGCCGCCGATGAAAAGCGCGGTGACGAGCGCGGCGGCGAACGAGCGCAGATGAATCCGCGACCGGCCGAGCGTGAGGCTCGCGATGCCGCCCGATACGAGCGCGACGCCCGCGAGCGACGCGCCGCCCAGGCGCTGGCCCGCCCATGCGTAGCCGCCCAGCGTGACGAGCAGCGGCACCGTGCCGCGGACGACCGGATAGACCTGGCTGAGCGCCGCGCCCTGATACGCGTACGCGAGAAACACGCTGTAGCCGACCTGCAGCGCGGCGGACGCCGTCAGATATGGCCAGCTCGCACGCGCGGGCAACGGCAGCAGCGCCGCGCAGACGGCGGCGGCGGCGGTCGTCGCGAAGCTCATCATGGTGATGCTCCACAGACGGTCCGCGCCGCTTCTCAGCAGCGCGTTCCACGTCGCGTGCAGGATCGCCGCGAACAGGACGAGCGCGATGACAGACGGCGTCATCGGCGCGCGCCGGGCAGAACGGAAATCACGGGAAACACGGAAAGCGCGGCCGCGGCGCGGCGACCGGCGAGCTTCGGACAAACCATGGCGGACCTCATTCCTACGCCGGCATTACCCGGATCAGGTTTAGGGGTCGTTCCTTGCGCGGAACCTCTCAGCCGATCGTCCGGCTCCCCCTGATGGCCCGGCTATTATCGATAAGAACCCGGCGGCGGGCAAGCCGATGCGGGCGGTCCGGTCGCCCTATGCGGCCCCCTCGGCCGGCGCGACGGAATGGCTGGCCGGGGGCGGTTCGCAACGCCCGCTGTCGCGATGCCGGGATGCCGGGACGACCCGATACCGCGACGCGCGGCGCAAGCCGCTCACGGTCCACGGTCGATGAGAAATACGATCGGATCGATCGCATCGACCATGTCGCGCCGCCCGCCGTCGCGCGTCGGCGGCGGCCGGGCGATGCCGGCATAATGACCGTCGACGCCCCACTTTTCCCGTCCGTGGCCGCCATGACGCTCGCCATCGTCGCCCTGAACCTGATCGGCTTCTTCATCGAGCTCGCCGATCCCGACCGCGTGCTCACGCTGTTCGCGCTGTGGCCGCCGCGGCTCAGCACGGGCGCCGCGGCCGGCGCGCCGGCGTTCCATGCCTGGCAAATCGTCACGTACAGCGCGCTGCATGCGGGGCTGTCGCACCTGATCTTCAACATGCTCGGGCTCGTCATGTTCGGCCGCGACGTCGAGCGCTCGCTCGGCCGCGCGCGGTTCGGCACGCTCTATCTCGCGAGCGTCGTCTGCGGCGCGCTCACGCAGCTCGTCGTCGCCCGCTATACGGCGGCGGGCGCCGCGCCGACGATCGGCGCGTCGGCCGGCGTGTTCGGCGTGCTCGCCGCATATGCGCTGCTGTATCCGTCGCGCCGCGTCGTGCTGCTGTTTCCGCCGATTCCGATGCCCGCGTGGGTGTTCGCACTCGTCTACGCGGGCGTCGAGCTGCTGCTCGGCGTCGCCGGCGCGGCCAGCGGCATCGCGCATTTCGCGCATCTGGGCGGGATGTTCGGCGCGCTCGTGCTGATGCTGTTCTGGGCGCGGCCGCGAAGGGAATGGCCGATCGAGTAAGGGGTAGCGACGGGCGGCTTGCCGGCGCGCCGCCCGCGATCGATCGCGCGGCCGGCGGCGCGTGCGCGGCGTTGGCCGCACCGGCGCGGCGCACCCCGGGACGATTGCGGCAACGAGCGCTTCGTCATGCCGTCGACGCTCGCGCCGCGCCCTTTCCGTGTGACATCGCCGCCGCGGATATCCGCCGATCCGATCGGGCGCTCACCTCGCTTCGCGAACCGTTGCTTCGCGAACCGTTTCGCGCCGCCCGACGCGTGCGACGAGCGCACGGTCGCCGATACGGCCGCGTCACTGCGGCACCGAATGATCGGCCTTGTCGGCGCCTGTCGGCAGCGTCGGCGGATCGGGATCGTCTTCGCCCCGCTTCGCCGCGCTCCCGCCTTGCTCGCCCGATTTTCCCGTTTCGCCGGTTTCGCCTTCCAGCAGCGGCTCGTCGTTCACGAGTCGCACGAGCATCTCGTGATCGACCACCTCGTGCTTCAGCAGATACTGCGCGATCCGTTCGAGCGCGTCGCGCCGCTCCTTGAGCGTTCGCGACACGCGATCGTGCGCTTCGGCGAGAAGCCGCTGGATCTCGTCGTCGATCCGCGTCGCGGTGCTCTCGCTGCAGCGCTCGCCGCCCGGCTGCCAGACGACGGGCAAGAGTCCGCGGCTGTCGGCGTCGCCGAACGTCGCGAGGCCGATCCGCTCGCTCATCCCGTAGCGAGCGACCATGTGCCGCGCCATCTCGGTCGCGCGCTCGAGGTCGTTCTCCGCGCCCGTCGACACGTCGCCGAACACGATCTCCTCGGCGACGCGCCCGCCGAGCAGCACGTCGAGCCGGTCGAGCAGCTCGCTCTTCCTGAGCACGTAGCGGTCCTCGGTCGGCACCTGCTGCGTATAGCCGAGCGCCGCGATCCCGCGCGGGATGATCGACACCTTCTTCACCGGATCGCTGTGCGCGCGGGTCTGCGCGATCAGCGCGTGCCCTGCCTCGTGATGCGCGATCGTGATCTTCTCCTGCTCGCTCATCACGCGGCTCTTGCGCTCCATGCCGGTCATCGCGCGGTCGATCGCCTCGTCGAAGTCCGACATGTCGATCGCCGGCTTGTCATGCTCGGCCGCGTGCAGCGCCGCCTCGTTGACGATGTTCGCGAGATCCGCGCCGACAAAGCCCGGCGTGCGCGACGCGAGCTCGCCGAGATCGACGTCCGGCGCGAGCTTCACCTGCTTCACGTGGACCGACAGGATCTGCCGCCGTCCGGTCACGTCCGGCCGGTCGATCGCGATATGCCGGTCGAAGCGGCCCGGACGCAGCAGCGCGGGATCGAGAATCTCCGGACGATTGGTGGCCGCCATGATGATGACGCCCGAATTCGCCTGGAAGCCGTCCATCTCGACGAGCAGCTGGTTGAGCGTCTGCTCGCGCTCGTCGTTGCCCGACATGACGCCCGCGCCGCGGACCTTGCCGATCGCGTCGAGCTCGTCGATGAAGATGATGCACGGCGCCTTCTGCTGCGCCTGCTCGAACAGGTCGCGCACGCGCGCCGCGCCGACGCCGACGAACATCTCGACGAACGACGAGCCGCTCGTCGAGAAGAACGGCACGCCCGCCTCGCCCGCCACCGCCTTCGCGAGCAGCGTCTTGCCGGTGCCGGGCGCGCCGACGACCAGCACGCCCTTCGGAATCT
This sequence comes from Burkholderia sp. ABCPW 14, assembly GCF_001523835.1. Classification (NCBI taxonomy): domain Bacteria; kingdom Pseudomonadati; phylum Pseudomonadota; class Betaproteobacteria; order Burkholderiales; family Burkholderiaceae; genus Burkholderia; species Burkholderia sp. ABCPW 14. The sequence goes on from NZ_LOVS01000088.1 coordinate 81,547, forward strand.
TGCCGCCGAGCCGCTGGTAGCGCGCGGGCGAGCGCAGGAACGCGACGATCTGCTGGAGCTCGGCCTTCGCTTCGTCGATGCCGGCGATGTCGTCGAAATCGATGCCGGTTTTCGCTTCCATGTAGACGCGCGGCTTGCTCTTGCCGACGCCCGACCAGTCCTGCAAGCCGCCGCGCGGGCGCCGCAGCATCAGGTTCCAGACTATCGCGAATATCGCGATTGGCACGACCCACGACGCGAGCGTGCCGATCCACGTGTCGTCCTCGGCGCCGCGGTAGCGGGTGCCCGTCGCGGCGAGCGTGTCGATCAGGTGGTCGTCGGTCACGCGCTTCGTCGTGAAGCGCCACGGCGCGCCTGCGCGCTTGACCGCCTCGGCGTCCGACGCCGGCAGCGCGGCCGCCGCCGCGCTGCCGCGCAGCACGCCGGTGATCCGCGTCGGGCTGACTTCGAGATCGTCGACCTGCGCGGCCGCCACGAGCTTGCGGAAGTCGCTGTACGCGATCGGCGTCGCGGGCGCGGACAGCGTCGCGAGTTGCAGCGCGAGCAGCACCATGAACACGAGCACGACGACGAAGCCCAGGTATCCTGTTTCGCTCTTCATCGGGATTCCTCGGCGTGCGGTGGGCGATACGGGGGATCGGGAACGGCGGACGCGCTACGTGGCGTCGCGCATCCAATGCGCGCGCAGCACGTCCTCACCTTCACGATAGTCGATCGCGAGGTCGCCGCGATGCGCGTGCACGAGCGCCTCGCTCAGCCGGTAAACGAGATGCGAGCCCGTCGTTCGGACGACCGTGCGCGCCGGCAGCGCATCGATCGACAGGATGCGTTCGAGCGGACGATCGTTGCGCTCGTCGCCCGCCCGATGGCGCAGCAGCGCGACGATGTCGTCGCGATGGCGTGCGAAATAGCCGCCTTCGAGCACGAGTTCGCCCGCCGGCGCGTGCTCGCGGATTCGCCGGCACGCGGGGCACGCGATCTGCGTGAGCGCGCCCGCCGCCGCATGCCAGGTCCAGCGGCCGTCGTCGTACAGCGCGCCGCATTCGCTGCAGCCCATCCCGCTCTTCAGGCGCGCCGGCGCGCCGTAGCTGTCCATCGCATGCGCGCGCGGCTCGTGATCGCGGCGCTGCTTCATCGCCGCATAGAGTTCGTTCGATCCGTAGATCATCGTCTTTCCTTGTCGATATGTCGGACGTTTCGCGCGCGGCGCCGGGCGGTCGGCGGCGGCATGCGCGGGCGTCGTCGGAATCGTCGGAATAGCGGCGCGCGGCATGCGCGCAAGCGCGCGATGTACATCAGCGAGCATCGGCGATCGCCCGTGCCCGCGATTGACGCCGATCAACGGTCGGTGAAATCGTGCTGCCATACGCGCACCGATTGCTACGTATTCATGGTCAATGCGTGAGGTGCTCGTGCGGTCCGCTCGGTTCCTGCCGTTGCGCGCGCAAATTGTCTTTCCTCTTTCCATTACGCAGCCGATTGGTCAGTCGTGCGGCGCCGCACAAATTCCGGCCGTCGCGGCGCGCCAGGCGCTCACGGCTAAACCGGAATCGCCCGCCACGGCACGTCGCACGATGCGACGTGCGGGAAAAAGCCCTGCGAATCGTCGCAGTAGTGCCACGCGGACACCGGCGGCAGACCGCTCGGCACGGGCAGCGGCACCTGCACGATCTCTGCGGGCAGAACGTACGTCGGGTACGGATAGACGGGCTCCGGAAAGAGGTACCCGACGCCGCCGACGACCCACCACCACGCGTAGCGCCACTGTGCCAGCCGTGCGACCCGTGTCCGCCGCGCCATCGGAAGCTTTCGTGCGGCGCGAAGCGGCCGAAGTCGCGGCCGTGGAAATCGGGATGGCCGCGGAACGACGGACGCCGTGAAAACCCGAATGCCCCTGGAATCGAGGTTGGCCGTGGAATCGAGGATGGCCGTAGGATCGAGACTACCCGTGGAACCGGGGCTCGCCGTGGAAACCGCCCGCGCGGCCGCCGTGGTCCTGCGCGCTCGCGTGCGCCGCAGCCAGCACGCACGCGAGCGCGACGCCGGACGCAAGCATCGCGCGCGATATCGACGAGAGGTTCATCGCATCCCCCGAAACGCGAAACGGGATACGGACAACGTAGCGCGCGGCCTGCCCGGCCGCTCGACGTGCATCGACGACGCACGATGCCGCGCGCCGCCAAGGCCTGTTCACGCTAACGACGGATCTCAGTCGAGCGACTTCCGGAGGCGCAGCACGCTCAGTCCCAGCATCGCGCCGCCGAGGAGCGCCATCGCGGCGAGCTGCGGCCACAGCACCGCGAGTCCCGCGCCGCTCAGGAATGCCCCGCGCATCACGACGAGGAAGTAACGCAGCGGATTCAGATAGGTCAGCCACTGCAGCACGCGCGGCATCGCGGCGATCGGAAACACGAAGCCGGACAGGATGAAGATCGGATTCACGAGAAAGAAGTTGAGCGCGAACGCCTGTTGCTGCGTGCGCGAGAACGTCGACAGCAGCAGCCCGAGGCCGAGCGTCGCGAGCAGGAACAGCGTAACGCCCGCCAGCATCACGAGCCAGCTTCCGACGAACGGCACATGGAACCAGCCGATCCCGAGCGCCGCGACGAGCGCGACGTCGCCGAGCCCGATCAGGAAGAACGGCACCGTCTTGCCGAGGATGAACTCGACGGGCCGGATCGGACTCACCATGATCTGCTCGAGCGTGCCGACCTCGCGCTCGCGCACGACCGCGAACGCCGTGAGGCTCACGACCTGGATCAGCGTCAGCGTGCCGACGACGCCCGGAATGAAGAACCAGCGGTCGTCGAGGCCCGGATTGAACCACGGCCGCTCGCGCAGCGACACGCTCAGCGCGGGCGGCGCCGCGCCCGCGTTCGACGGCCACGCGCGCATCGTCCAATCGGCCTGGAACTGCGCGACGATCTGGCTCGCGTAGCCGAGCGCGATCAGCGCGGTGTTCGAGTTCGTGCCGTCGACGATCAACTGCAGCGGCGCAGTCTGCCCGCTGCCGAGAGACTGCGCGAAGCCCGCATGGATCACGATCGCGAACTCCGCGCGGCCGCCGTCGATGTCGCGGCGGATCGCGTCGTCGCTCGCCGCATCGTCGACGATGTCGAAGCGCCCGGTCGCGACGAAGTGCGACACGAGATCGCGGCTCGCCTGGCTGCGGTCGAGATCGAGCAGCGCGGTCGCGACGTGGTTGACGGTAAATGTCGCCGCATAGCCGTAGATGATCACCTGCAGCAGCAGCGGCACGACGAGGCGAAACAGCGCCCCGCGGTCGCGCTTCAACTGCAGGAACTCCTTGATCAGCATCGATTGCACGCGGTCGAACATGGCGGCTCCGTCGGACGCGGCGCGTCAATCGAGATGCTTGCGGAACGCCCGCACGCTGAGCCAGCCGATCACGAGCGCGTACAGCGCGAGCGCCGCGAACGGCGCCGCGACGTTCGAAAACGGCCCGCCCTTCAGAAACACCGAACGCAGGATCGTCACGTAGTAGCGCGCGTAGACGACGAGCGTCACCGCCTGGATCGGCACCGGCATCTGCTCGATCGCGAACGCGTAGCCGGAGAGCATCGTCGTCGGCAGCATCGTCAACAGCAGCGCGACCTGGCTCGCGCCGAGCTGGCTGCGGATGCGCACCGACATCAGGTAGCCGATCCCGAGCACGACGAGCGTGAAGAGCGCGGTCGTCGCGATCAGCGTGAGCACGCTGCCGCGAAACGGCACGCCGAACCAGTAGACGGTCGTCAGCAGGCAGAACGCCGCATCGACGAAACCGATCGCGAAATACGGGATCACCTTGCCGAGCATCAGCTCGATCGGCGCGACGGGCGTCGAGATCAACTGCTCCATCGTGCCGCGCTCCCACTCGCGCGCGACGGTCAGCGACGTGAGCTGCGCGCCGACGAGCGCGAGGATCACCGCGACGACGCCCGGAATCACGAAATTGCGGCTGTCGAGCCCCTCGTTGAACCATACGCGCGGCTCCGGATCGACGGTGCCGGCCGTTTGCGCGAGCACGCCGTGCGCCGCCTGCCAGCGCGCGTTCAGGTCCGCGCCGAACTGCGCGACGATGCCGCGCGCGTAGCCGATCGCGATGTTCGTCGTGTTGGTGTCGGTCGCATCGAAGATCGTCTGCACCGATGCCGCGCCGCGCGTCGCGACGGTGCGCGAGAAGTCGACCGGCACGACGACGGCCGCGACGCACGTGCGCCGGTCGACGGCCGCGCGCAGCGCGGCCTCGCTGCCGAGCGTCCGCACGCCTGCGAACCAGCCGGACGACACGAAGCGGTCGATCAGTTCGCGGCTTTGCTGGCTGCGCTCCTCGTCGTGCACGCAGAGCGGCACGTGACGAATGTCGAGGCTCACGCCATAGCCGAGCAGCGCCATCTGCATCAGCGGCATCAGGAGCGCGATCGCGAGGCTGCGCGGATCGCGCCAGATCTGCAGCGTCTCCTTGTACGCGATCGCGATCAGGCGCCTGACGCTCATGCCGCGCTCCGCTTGCGCCGCTCGACGCGCGCGACGAGCTGCACGAACACGTCCTCGAGGCTCGGGCGGATCGGCTGCGGCTCGCCCGCTTCGATGCGCGCGGCGGCGAGCGCGTCGCGCAGCGCGCCCGCCTGCGCGCCATCGGCGACGAGTACGTGCAGCCGGTCGCCGAAGATCGACGCGTCGAGCACGCCGCGCGTGCCGCGCAGCACGGCGACCGCCTCGCCGAGCGGCGCGCACGCGAGCTCGAACAGCGCGCCGCCCAGTTCGCGCTCGCGCAGCTCGCCGGGGCTGCCGATCGCGATCAGCCGGCCTGCGTCGATCAGCGCGATCCGGTTGCAGTACTCGGCCTCGTCCATGTAGTGCGTCGACACGAGCACTGTCACGCCGTCGGCCGCGAGCCGGTGGATCAGATCCCAGAAGCGCCGGCGCGCCTGCGGCTCGACGCCGGACGTCGGCTCGTCGAGAAACAGCACGGGCGGCCGATGCAGGATCGCGCAGCCGAGCGCGAGCCGCTGCCGCCAGCCGCCCGCGAGCGTGCGCACGAGCGTGTCCTCGCGCCCTTCGAGGCCCGCCATCTCGATCGCGAAACGGATCCGCTCGTCGAGCGCATCGCGCGGCACCCGGTAGATGCCGGCGAAGAAACGCAGGTTTTCGCGGCACGTCAGATCGCCGTACAGCGAGAATTTCTGCGACATGTAGCCGATGTGCGCGCGCACCGATTCGGGCTCGGTGCGCACGTCGAAGCCCGCGACCGTCGCGCTGCCCGCGCTCGGCGCGAAGAGTCCGCACAGCAGCCGAATCGTCGTCGATTTGCCCGCGCCGTTCGGGCCGATGAAGCCGACCACTTCGCCGCGCGCGATCGACAGGTCGAGCGCGTCGACCGCGGTGAACGCGCCGAAGCGCTTCGTCAGGCCGCGCGCGACGACGACGCCGTCCGGCGCGGCCGCGTGCGCGTGCACGCTCGCATTCGCATTCGCGTTTGCGCTCGCGGCGGCGTCGGCGCCCGGCGAGCCCACTGCGGGCGGTTTCGTCGCGCGCGTCATCCCGCGTCTCCGACGAGCGCGACGAACGCGTCCTCGATGCCGGGCTCGATCGCGGCAATTGGCGCATGCGCGATCCCGCGCGCCGCGAGCCGCGCAGCAAGCTCGGGCGAGCGCCGCTGCGCGTCGTCGACCCGCACGTGCACGCGATCGCCCATCAGCAGCGCGCCGAGCACGCCGGGCGTATCGGCGAGCGCGTCGCGGATCGCACGCGGATCGCCGCCGCCCACCGCGACGAGCGCGCCCCGCATCGACTGCTTCAGCCGCTGCGGCGTATCGCACTGCCGCACGACGCCCGCGTGCAGCAGCGCGAGCCGCGAGCAGCGCTCCGCCTCGTCCATGTACGCGGTCGACATCACGATCGTCACGCCCTCCTCGCGCAGCCGGTACAGGATCGCCCAGAAGTCGCGCCGCGACACCGGATCGACGCCCGTCGTCGGCTCGTCGAGCAGCAGCACGTTCGGCCGGTGGACCAGCGCGCAGACAAGCCCGAGCTTCTGCTTCATCCCGCCCGACAACTGGCCGGCGAGCCGCCGCCTGAACGGCTCGAGGCCCGCCGCGGCGAGCAGCTCGGCGAGATCGGCGCGATAGCGCGCGCGCGGCACCTCGAACAGCTCGCCGTAGAAGAACACGTTCTCGTCGACGGTCAGGTCCTCGTACAGCCCGAAGCGCTGCGGCATGTAGCTGAGCGCGATCTTCGCGCGCTCGGGGTCGGCGATCACGTCGATGCCGCCGAGCTCGATGCGGCCCGCGTCCGGACGCAGCACGCCCGCGAGCATCCGCATCAGCGTCGTCTTGCCCGCGCCGTCCGGGCCGACGAGCCCGAAGATCTCGCCGCGCGCGACCGCGAAGCTCACGTCGCGCACCGCGTCGAGCGTGCCGAAGCGGCGCGCGACATGCTCGACGCGCACGGTCGGCTCAACCGAGGCTCCGGCGGCATCGGGCGCGCTCATCGGCCGCTCGCGATCGCCGCGATCGTCGCGTCGGCGGGCATGCCGGGCAACAGCTCGTGCGTCGGGTTATCGATGTCGATGCGGATCCGGTAGACCTGCGTGATCCGCTCCTCATGCGTCTCGACCGTTTTCGGCGTGAACTCGGCCTGCGGCGACACGAAGCTGATCCGTCCGCGGTAGACGGCGGACGGATACGCGTCGGTGCGCACGTCGACCGGCTCGCCGATCCGGATGCGCCCGACGTCGGGCTCGTTCACGTACGCGCGCAGCCACACGTGATCGAGCTCGGCGATCGTGAAGATCGCGACGCCCGGCCCCGCGAGCTGGCCGAGCTCCGCGTGCCGCACCGAGATCACGCCGTCGAACGGCGCGGCGAGCTCCGTGTACGACAGCGTCGTCTCGTCGAGCTTGCGCTTCGCCTGCGCGGCCGTCACGTTCGCGGCGGCGAGCGCGACGTCGTTGCGCGCGGCGGCGAGGAGCGCCTGGTCGCGCGCGAGCGCCGCGGCGGACTGGCGCGCGGCTGTCTGCGCGAGGTCGCGCGATTGCTGCGACACCGCCGATTGCCGCGCGAGCGTGTCGGCGCGCGCGAAGTCGCGCTGCTTTTCGGCCAGGTCGAAGCGGTCGCTGACGACGCCGTGCTCGAGCGCCGCGACGTTGCTGCGGTTCGCTTCGACCTGCGCGGTCTGCACGTCGACGTTCGCGCGGTCGATATCGGTCTGGCGCCGGTACAGGCGATCGTCAACGCGCGCGAGCACGGTCCCGCGCGCGACGCGTGCGCCTTCGTCGAACGGCAGATAGACGATCGGCGCCTGGACCTGCGTGAAGCTCAGCACGCTTTCGTGCGCCTCGATGTTGCCCGACACGACGATCCGCGACGGCGGCTCGCGCGGGCCGAACAGCGCGGGCCAGCGCAGCGCCGCATAGCCGAGCGCCGCGACGGCGGCGGCGGCGAGCGCGACGGCCAGCGTGAGGCGAAGGCGGCGGTTGTGCGGCATCGTGAGGAGCGGCGGCGGGGCAATGCGACCACTCTACGTTCGCGGTCGCGGCGATCTTTGACGCGGGTCAACGGCCGTGCCGGCGCCGGTACGGGTGGCGAGCGCGGCGCCCGTCGTCCGGCGTCGCGACAGAAGCGGCTCCGTGTGTTTGCGTCGATCGGACGAATGGCGGCGTTATCTTGATCGCATCCTGCGGCGGCATGCGCGTTGTGGCATGGGCGAACGTTCGCCGTGCATGCTGCGTCGCCACACGACATCACGCCCCGCAAAGCCATGCGAATGCCAACCGCGCCTACACTGAACACGGCAACGAAGCGCGACGGCGAAGGACGACAGGATGCCGCGCCGCAACATCCGGACGTCTTGTCCGCCTTGCAGCCGCCCGCATCGGTACGCTTCGCCGCCGGCCGGATTCGGCGCTTGCGCTTCGGCCGCTCCGACTCGAAGCATCACTCGATTGCAATTCATCTTGACATCAGTCAATGTAACGTTTTAGTGACGCACGACGGCCGCCGCAAATGACGCCGACCGTCCGGCGAACCGGCGGGGCCCACATCCCCGCGATACCGGCGCGGAACGCGCGCCGAGCCGCGACGCGGCGCAGCGCATGCGCCCGGCCCGCCAGAACACAAAACGGAGACACCCCAGATGGCGCGTTACGACACGATCATCCAGAACGGCCTGTGGTTCGACGGCACGGGCGCCGAGCCCCGCGCGCGCGACCTCGGCATTCGCGACGGCCGCGTCGAGACGGTGTCGGACGCGCCGCTCGCGGCCGACGGCGCGAACGTGATCGACGCGGCCGGCAAATGGGTGATGCCCGGCTTCGTCGACATCCACACGCATTACGACGCCGAGATCCTCGTGTCGCCGGGGCTGCCCGAATCGGTGCGGCACGGCGTGACGAGCGTCTTTCTCGGCTCGTGCTCGCTGTCGACGGTCCACGCGGACGCGCTCGACTGCACCGATCTCTTCAGTCGCGTCGAGGCGCTGCCGCGCGAGCAAATGCTCGCGGTGCTGTCGCGCGTGAAGACGTGGGACACGGCGGCCTCGTACGTCCGCCATCTCGAATCGCTGCCGCTCGGCCCGAACGTCGCCGCGTTCCTCGGCCATTCGGATCTGCGCACGTACGTGCTCGGACTCGGGCGCGCGGTCGACGACCGCGTGCGCCCGGACGAAGCGGATCTGCAACGCATGGAGCGGCTGCTCGACGACGCGCTCGACGCGGGCTTTGTCGGACTGTCGTCGATGACGACGCCGTGGGACAAGCTCGACGGCGAGCGCTACCGGTCGAAGTCGCTGCCGTCGACGTTCGCGACGTGGCGCGAGTACCGGCGCCTGAACCGCTTGCTGCGCCGCCGCGGCCGCGTGCTGCAAAGCGCGCCGAACACGACGAATCCGCTGAACGGCCTGCTCTTCATGGCCGAGAGCTGCGGCTACTTCGTGCGCAAGCCGCTGCGCACGTCGCTCCTCGTCGCGGCTGACAGCAAGGCGGCGCCGCGCGGCACCATCGACGTGCTGCTCGGCGGCGTGCGGCTCGCGAACGCGCTCTTTCGCGGCGAGCTCGTCTGGCAGCATCTGCCGGTGCCGTTCGAGGTCTATGCGGACGGCATCGATTTCGTGATCTTCGAGGAATTCGGCGCGGGCCGCGCGGCGCTGCATCTGAACGACGCGCTCGAGCGCAACAAGCTGCTGCAGAACGAAGGCTACCGGCGCCAGTTCCGCAAGCAGGTCGCCAAGGGGCTCGACTTGCGGCTCTGGACGCGCGATCTGTACGACACGCGGATCGTCGGCTGTCCGGACGAATCGGTCGTCGGCAAGTCGTTCGGCCAGGTCGCGGACGCGCGCGGGATCCATCCGGCCGATGCGCTCCTCGATCTCGTCGTCGCCTACGGCCAGAAAGTGCGCTGGTGCATGACGATCGCGAATCACCGCGCGGACGTGCTCGACCGAATCGCGACGAATCCCGCGTTGCAGATCGGCTTCGCCGATTCGGGCGCGCATCTGCGCAACATGGCGTTCTACAACGCGCCGGTGCGCTTCCTGCGCCGCGTGCGCGAGGCCGAGCGCGCCGGGCGGCCGTTCATGTCGATGCACCAGGCGGTGCATCGCGTGACGGGCGAGCTCGCCGCGTACTTCGGAATCGACGCCGGCACGCTGCGCGCCGGCGATCGCGCGGATATCGCGATCGTCGCCCCCGAGCATCTCGACGCGTCGGTCGACGCGTATCACGAGGAAGACATGGCCGCGTTCGGCGGGCTGCGCCGGCTCGTGAACCGCAGCGGCGCGGCGATCGCGGCGACGCTCGTCAACGGACAGATCGTGTATCGCGACGGCGCGTTCGCAGACGGCTACGGCGAAACGCGGCGCTCGGGGCAGTTCCTGCGCGCGGCGACGCGCTAGGCGCGCACGAGCGCGTTGCCGGTTCGCGAGAAGGCCGGCTGCTTCGTCTTTTTTCGTTCGGCATGCGGTCGCGACCCTCGCTTCGACGCAGCCGCACGAATCGGGCAATGGGCAATGGGCAACGGGCGACGGCCGGCGCGGTGCGCCCGGCGTTCCGGTTCCTCGCGCACCAAGGGCGCACCACGTGCGCTACGCGGCGGCCCATCGATCAGCGTCGTCAGCGTGCGCGCCGCTTGTTGCGGCGCAATGGCGTCAGGCGTTCGCGTTCGGATCGAGCGTCGACCGCGGACGCGCTCGATGAGCCGCGAGGCGCTCGGTCATTCGTCGCGCGAAGGCGCGGCCGCCCTTTCCTGCCGCGCACCGCCGGCGCATGACCGAATCCGATACGCGCAGCGCCGCGCGCCGACCGGAATGTGCTCGACGCGCTCGATCGACAGCGCATCGCCGAGCATCTCGCGAAAGATCTCGAGCTCCGACCTGCAGAACCCCTGGCACGCGGTCGCGGCCGCGCAGATCGGACAGTGATTCTCGATGAAGAGCCAGCCGTCGCCGTCGGGCGCGCGCGACCATTCGGCGAAATAGCCTTCCCTGTCGCGAAGCTCCGCGAGCCGCGCGATCCGCGTCTCTGGGTCGGTCACGCCGGCGAGCGTCTGCGCGTACGTGCGGCGCATCTCCGTCTCGCGCGCGGAGATCAGGAGATCGAGCGTCGGCTGGCCGAGCGTCGTGCGGATGATCCGGATCAGGTCGACCGTCACGTCCGCGTGCGCGTCCGGGAAATGGCCGTGGCCGAGCGTCGTGAGCCGCCAGACCCGCGCCGGCCGCCCGACGCCCTGCGGCACGTTCTCCGCCTCGACGAGCCCGTCCGCCTCGAGCTTCTTCAACTGCTGCCGCGCGGCCTCGGCGGTCGTGCCGAGATACGTGCCGAGCTCGGCCGCCTGCAACGGGCCGCGCCGCTTCAGCACGTTCAGCACGCGCTCGGAAACCGGAATTTCCTGCTTCGAAAAGATATCGTCCATCGCCGCATTATCAAACGCCCGGCTTGCGCAATGCAACGATCGCGCGATCCGGTCAGCTAAATCACCCGTATAAATCAAGGATATGCTTGACTTATTCCGTCGTCAGACAAATCATGTCCGCGATTCTTACAAAATAACTGAGAGATTTCCATGGGCCGTCGGCTATTGCTTGCATTGGCGCTGTTGGCGTTCATTTTCGGTGGGCTCTTTCTGTGGCGGGAAAGCCGCGTGCAGGCCGCCGATCATCCCCCCGCTCCCCCACCTCCGCTGACGGTCTCCGCCGTCTCCGTGCGCGCCGCGCCCGAGCGCGTGACGCTCGACGCGGTCGGCTCGCTCGACGCGGTCCGTCAAGTGACGCTCGCGCCCGAAGTGGCCGGCCGCGTCGTCACGCTGCATTTCGAGGCCGGCACGACGGTCCGCAAGGGCCAACTGATCGTCCAGCTCTTCGACGAGCCGGAGCGCGCGAAGCTCGCGTCGATCCAGGCGAAGGCGGCGTTCGCGAAGCGCCAGCTCGACCGCTCGCGGGCGCTCGCGCAAACGGGCGCCGAGCCGCGCAACATCTTCGACCAGCACCGCTTCGACTTCGACGCGGCCGCGGCCGACATCCGCGAGACGCAGGCGGTGATCACGCAAAAGGCGGTGCGCGCGCCGTTCGACGGCGTGCTCGGCCTGCGCCGCGTGAACCTCGGCCAATATCTGAACGCGGGCGATGCGATCGCGACGCTGACCAATCTCGATTCGCTGTACGCGAACTTCACGGTTCCGCAGAAGAACCTGAGCCAGTTGCGCCTCGGCCAGAACGTGTCGATCGCGACGGACGCGTATCCGGACCGGGCGCTCGTCGGCCGCGTGACCGCGATCGAGCCGCAGGTCGGCTCCGAGACGCGCAACGTCGCCGTGCAGGCGACGCTCGCGAACCCCGATCATCTGCTGCGCCCGGGCATGTATATCCAGGCGCGGCTCGAGCTGCCGCCGCGCGAGCGCGCGCTGACGGTGCCCGATACCGCGGTGCAGACGTCGCAGCGCGGCGAATCCGTGCTCGTCGTCGGCAAGCCGGGCCGCGACGGTCTCGGCGTCGTGCGGCTGCAGCCCGTGCGCACCGGCCGGCGCGCCGACGGCCGCATCGCGATCGCCGAGGGCCTGCGCCCGGGCGACGTGGTCGTCACGTCGGGCCAGGTGAGGCTCGCGGCGGGCGACAAGGTGAAGGTCGCGCTCGAGGACGGCGCATCGTCGGGAGCCGAGCAATGAACGCCGGCACGCCTCACGATTCGGGCGCAACCCGCGCGCGCTTCACGGACGTATTCGTCCGCCGTCCGGTGCTGTCGCTCGTGCTCAGCCTGCTGATCCTGCTCGTCGGCCTGCGCGCGCTGATGTCGCTGCCGGTGCGGCAATATCCGGCGCTCGAGAGTGCGACGATCAGCGTCGAGACCGACTACCCCGGCGCGTCGCAGGACCTGATGCAGGGCTTCGTGACGACGCCGATCGCGCAATCGATCGCGACGGCCGACGGGATCGAGTACATCACGTCGACGACCACGCAGGGCAAGAGCGTCGTGAAGGCGCGGCTGCGCCTGAACGCGAACGCGGACCGTGCGATGACCGAGGTGATGGCGAAGGTCCAGCAGGTGAAATACAAGCTGCCGGCCGACGCGTACGACTCGGTGATCACGAAGCTGACCGACGCGCCGACCGCGGTGATGTACCTCGGCTTCGCGAGCGACACGCTGTCGATCCCGCAGATCACCGATTACGTGGTGCGCGTCGCGCAGCCGCTCGTGACGACGGTGCCGGGCGTCGCGTCGGCCGAGATCCTCGGCGGCCAGAACCTCGCGATGCGGGTCTGGCTCGACGCGACGCGGCTCGCCGCGCACGGGCTGTCCGCGGGCGACGTGGCCGCGGCGATCCGCGCGAACAACGTGCAGGCGGCGCCGGGCCAGGTCAAGGGATCGCTCACGATCGCCGACATCTCGGCGAACACCGATCTGACCGACGTCGGCGCGTTCAACGAGATGGTCGTGAAGCACGATCCGAACGGCGGCGGGCTCGTGCGGCTGAAGGACGTCGCGACGGTCGAGATCGGCGGCGAGAACTACAACTCGAGCGCGCTGATGAACGGCCGGCGCGCGGTGTACATCGCGGTCAACGCGACGCCCGCCGGCAATCCGCTGGAAATCGTGCGCGGCGTCGACGCGGTACTGCCCGCGATGGAGCGCAACAAGCCGGCGAGCATCCAGATCGCGAACATGTTCGATGGCGCGCGCTTCGTCAACGCGTCGATCGCCGAGGTTCGCTCGACGCTCACCGAGGCGATCGCGATCGTCGTCGTCGTGATCTTTCTGTTCCTCGGCTCGTTCCGCGCGGTGATCATCCCGGTGCTGACGATCCCGCTGTCGCTCGTCGGCTCCGCCGCGCTGATGCTCGCGGCGGGCTTCTCGCTGAACCTGCTGACGCTGCTCGCGATGGTGCTCGCGATCGGGCTCGTCGTCGACGATGCGATCGTCGTCGTCGAGAACATCCATCGGCACATCGAGGAAGGCGAGCCGCCCGTGCGCGCGGCGCTGATCGGCGCACGCGAGATCGCGTCGCCCGTGCTCGTGATGATGGCGACGCTGATCTCCGTGTACGCGCCGATCGGGCTGATGGGCGGCCTGACCGGGTCGCTCTTCAAGGAGTTCGCGTTCACGCTCGCGGGCGCGGTGCTCGTGTCGGGGATCGTCGCGCTCACGCTGTCGCCGATGCTCGGCTCGCTGCTCTTGACGAGCAAGATGTCGGAAGGCCGCGTCGCGAAGGCGATCGAGCACACACTCGAACGCGTGACGCAAGTCTACCGCCGCGGCCTGCACGCAAGTCTCGCCGCGCGGCCGGCGATCCTGCTGATCGGCGTCGGCGTGCTGGCGGGCATCGTGCTGCTCTTCTCCGGCGTGAAGCGCGAGCTCGCGCCGCAGGAAGACCAGGGCTCGATCATGGTCGCGGTGAAGGCGCCGCAGTACGCGAACCTCGATTACATGGAGCGCTACGCGCCGGACATCGAGCGCGTGTTCCGCACGCTGTCCGAAGCCGACACGAGCTTCATCCTGAACAGCTACGGCGGCAGCAATCTCGGCTTCGCCGGCGTGAACCTCGTCGACTGGGAAAAGCGCACGCGCAGCGCGTCGACGCTGCAGGCGCTGATCCAGGCGCGCGGCGACCAGATCCAGGGAGACCGCGTGTTCGCGTTCCAGCTGCCGGCGCTGCCCGCGTCGAGCGGCGGGCTGCCGATCCAGATGGTGCTGCGCTCGCCGTCGGGCTTCGCGGACCTCTACGCGCAGATGGACCGGACCAAGGCGGCCGCGGCGAAGAGCGGCCTCTTCGCGGTCGTCGACAGCGACCTGACGTTCGACAGCCGCGCGGTCGGCGTGACGATCGACCGCAATCAGGCGAACACGCTCGGCGTGACGATGAAGGACATCGCCGACACGCTGGCCGTCCTCGTCGGCGAAAACTACGTGAACCGCTTCAACTTCAAGGGGCGCTCGTACGACGTGATTCCGCAGGTGTCGCGCGGCGAGCGGCTGTCGTCGGAGATGCTGAGCCGCTACTACGTGAAAACGGGCTCCGGCCAGATGATTCCGCTGTCGACGGTGATCCGCGTGACGAACGGCAGCCAGGCGAACGCGCTCAGCCAGTTCAACCAGATGAACTCGGCGACGTTCTCCGCCGTGCCCGCGCCCGGCGTGACGATGGGCGAGGCCGTCGCGTTCCTCGAGGCGCAGAAGCTGCCGGCCGGCTTCTCGATCGACTGGCTCGGCGAATCGCGGCAATACGTGCAGGAAGGCAACCGGCTCGCCGTCACGTTCGGCTTCGCACTGATCGTGATCTTCCTCGTGCTTGCCGCGCAGTTCGAGAGCCTGCGCGATCCGCTCGTGATCCTCGTGTCGGTGCCGCTGTCGATCTGCGGCGCGCTCGCCCCGCTGTACCTCGGCTTCGCGACGCTGAACATCTATACGCAGATCGGGCTCGTCACGCTGATCGGCCTGATCTCGAAGCACGGCATCCTGATGGTCAGCTTCGCGAACGACCTGCAGCGTCACGACGGGCTCGATCGCCGCGCGGCGATCGAGCGCGCGGCGGCGGTGCGGCTGCGGCCGATCCTGATGACGACGGCCGCGATGGTCGCGGGCCTCGTGCCGCTCGTGCTCGCGGCGGGCGCCGGCGCGGCGAGCCGCTTCGCGATCGGCATCACGGTGTCGACCGGCATGCTGGTCGGCACGCTCTTCACGCTGTTCGTGCTGCCGACCGTCTACACATTCGTCGCGAAGGACCACGGCGCGGCCATGCGCAGCGAGCGCGCGCAACTCCTCGCGGCAACCCGATAACCATGGACGACACCATGCATCGCTCCTCTCACGAAACGGCGGCGGCCTCGCGCCGTCGCCGCCGCACACGCGACGCCGCGGCTTTGGCCACGCGCTCGGCGATCCGTTCGACCGCACTCGCGCTCGCCGTCTTCGCGACGGGCTGCACGCTCGCGCCGCGCTACGAGCGTCCGGCCGCGCCCGTGTCGGGCGCGTTCCCGACCGACGGCGTCTACGCCGCGCAGCCGGGCGCCGCGTCCGGCGCGCGCAGCGCGAACGG
>NZ_LOVS01000089.1:0-5616 GCF_001523835.1 Burkholderia sp. ABCPW 14
GCGGGGCTATCAAAGGCAGAAGTGGTCGAGCGCTTGGCGTATTGGGCTGACGAGTTGATGCTCGGGGCGTTTGAGTACGACACGGACGGATTTAATCGTTATCTCGATCGCGGGCGTAACGAAAAATCGGGCGTCTAGCGTCGGGAGTGTCCGGCCGAGGCCGAAGCGGCGTAGGGCGACGGCGGCAATGCGAAGTCCTGGCCTTTGTCGCGCGGCTCAGCGCGGCCCGCCGGACCGAGTAGCGGGTAATTGCGGGGGCGGGGAGCGGAGGCGCTGCGGCGGTGGCCCCTCCATTCTGCAAGGCACTGCCGCGCGGGGCGCTTCCGGCGCGATAGGGGCGGGCGTAGGCGGTTCGGTGGCGAGGGGTTGGGGGTTGAAGTGCGCGGGGCTCGCCCAGCGCAGCAGAGCGCGCCGGGCGGGCCGCGCGCAGCGCGGCCCCTAAACTTGTATCAGGGACACTTAACGGATACGGGACACGGACGCCGGCATAGGGCGAGGCAGAGCAAGGACAGAAAGGCGGTTCGGAAAAAAGAAAAGCCCTGAACGCTGGCACGGTCAGGGCTTGGTGAAACAGCGCATTACAAGGGTGATTGCAATGCACGACGCAAGTATAGGCGACTTCTCGCCGTTCCGTAGAGAGTGGGTGATCCGTGGCCGGAATTTTGGCGATGGTCAGGTGGAGGTGACGGCGACGCGGTTTGATCGGTACATGGGCGCGCTGTCGTTGAATGCGATGCCGAAGGCGAAGCGCGGCGAGTCGGAGAACAGTGAGTCGAACCTGCTCGATGCGGCGAAGCGCGCGAAACAGCAGGTGCGGCTACGGTGCAAGGCGATTGGAGCGGACAGAATGATCACGTTGACGTACCGGGAGAACATGCAGGACAAAGCCCGCCTGAAGCGCGATTTCGATGCGCTGCGCCGTCGCCTCGCGAAGCTGTCGACGTTCCAGTATGTCGCTACACCTGAGCGCCAAAAGCGGGGTGCATGGCACCTCCACGTGGCGGTCAAGGGGCGCCAGAACTATCGAGTGCTGCGCTCGATCTGGCAAAGCATCGTAGGCGTCGGGAATGGCCAGATTAACGTCCGAAACCCGTTTAAGGAAAAGGGGCTGCGGCACAAGCTTGCGGCCTACCTGGCGAAGTACATCACGAAGGATTTTGCGGAGCACGCGCTGAATGAAAAGCGGTATTGGACAAGCCGCGGCGTCGTCGTTCCGGAGGTTATGCCGATCGATCACATTGCCGCGAATGATCCGGCGGAAGCCCTGAAGGTTGCGTTCAATGCTGCTTTGCAGGCGGGCGCGACGCTTGACCGCTGTCAAGCGTTTTGGCGGCAGGAGTTGGGCGTGTTCTGGTTATCGACGCGCGAGAATTAGACCAATTTTGTAAATGGATTTAAGCATAGAATCGCAACTGTCGATATTCTGGTGATTCAATAGCGCTAGAGGCGTTTGGAATGACATTTGAGGAAATCGTCGGTATTTATTTGTCGGCTAAGGATCACCGCAGTAAGCAGCGAGATATGTACTCGTTGAAGCGACTTCAGCCGTATTTTGGCGGACGCGCTATCTCGGCGTTGAAAAGGGTGGACGTTCGGAAGTATGTTGCGGTCCGTCTTGCCGATGGTGTGCAGGAGTCAACAGTCAAGAGAGAGTTGAAATTTCTTTCGGCAGCTATCAATTTTGTCCGTCTCGAATGCGATTGCTCTGATTTGCCGAATCCGGCGCAGAGTCTCGGATTGAATGGCGGGGAGCATCGGGTTAGATGGATATCGCGTGCGGAAGCATCCACGCTGATTCTTTCTGCCGGTGCTTATGCAAAGCGCCCACATTTGGCAAACTTCGTGCGCCTCGCACTCAGTACAGGTTGCAGAAAGAACGAGTTATTGGCGCTTGACTGGCGTCGGGTGGATTTTGAGCGCTCGTTTTTGCGTCTGGACGCTGAGCATACGAAGAACGGCAAGCGTAGGGTGGTGCCGTTGAATAGTGCCGCGCTGTCGGCATTGAGGGGTCAACGGGATTGGGTTGAGCGGAAGTGTTCCGGTTCCGAGTGGGTGTTTCCGGGGTGGTCCGGGAAGCGCATACAGACCCTGCAGAAAGGATTTAACGCAGCATGCGCCCGCGTCGGTATCGAGAATTTCCGGATCCACGACCTGCGACATACTTTCGCGTCATGGCTGGTGATGGAGGGTGTTTCCCTGTACGTCGTGAAAGACCTGCTGGGGCACTCCTCGATCTCCGTGACGGAGCGCTACGCCCACCTGTCGCCGGACCAAGGCCGCGCGGCTGTACAGAAGCTCTTGCCGCTCTAGAGCGGCAAGCCAGATTGCAGAAATATAGCAAATTTGCTAACATGAAATTTGATTGGACGGTCGTCTACTACAACGAACGGGTGAAGCGCGACGTTTTCGCGTTCCCGGCTGGGATTCTCGCGGACTACCTCCGGCTGTTGGATCTGATGCAGGAGTTCGGGGCGGATCTGCGGATGCCGCACTCCCGAGCAATGGGTAACGGGTTGTTCGAGTTGCGTCCCAAGGGTAGGGAAGGTATCGGGCGGGTGTTCTATTGCACGCATGTGGGGCGGCAAGTCGTTGTGCTGCACTCCTTCGTTAAGAAGACGCAGGAAACGCCGCAACATGAATTGCGGATCGCCCAAGCACGTTTGAGAGAGGTGCGTAATGGCTAAGGTAGCAGTGAAGCGCGTTCACGCTGAGGGATTCAATCCGGTTCCGCATACGGCGGACGACACGGCGCGTCTGCTTGCTGGTCGCAACGTCAAGGCTGAGTATGACGCGTTGGAGGATGAGTACATCGCGTTGCGCGCTATCTTGTCTGCGCGGCGCGACGCTGGTCTGACGCAGGCTCAGATTGCGGAGCGGATGGGTACGACCGCATCAGCGGTTTCGCGGCTTGAGGCTTCGTTGTCGAGTGAAAAGCATTCCCCGTCATTTGCGACGCTGCGTAAATATGCGGCTGCATGTGGTAAGAGGCTCGTGATTTCGTTTGCCTGACGGTACCCGATGCGCTTTTGAGGGTGTTGGGACAGTGGTCTGCAACTACTGCGGGGTGAGTCTACGTGTCTGAACCTACCTTTCTTGGCATTTCTAAGTCCGCCTGGGACATGGCGAATGGCTTTGCTAACTGGTTTTCAGCCGCAGGCTCCTTCGCTGCTGCTGCCGTCGCTTTGTATATTGCGAATCGCTCCGCGCGTCCGACTGCACAACTGTCCGCAGGGCATCGCATTACTGTCGGTGCTGGCTCGGTAAAGCCTTACCCTGAATACGTCGTTTTCCGGGTTGTGAACACGGGGGACCGTCCTGTTAGGATCGTGCAGATTGGATGGACTATGCGCTGGCCGAAGCGCCGTGCGGCTGTCCAACTGTTTGATCCGAGCCTGAGTAGCCGATTACCCGTCGATTTGTCTCATGGGCAGGAGGCTACTTGGTATGTGCCGCTCAGTTCGCGCGACGAGCCGTGGCTTGAATATTTCGCCAAGGGTCTGCTCATACCTCGTTATCGAGTGGCGTTGTGGTCGCTTCGTGCGCAGGCATTTTCTTCGACCGGCATTGTTTTTTCCGCAAAGCCAGAGCGCGGGTTGCTTCAGAAATTTAGGGATGCGTGCAAGCGTGTAACGTCGGCAGCGTCCTGTGTCCCAAGCAAAGACGCAAACAGCGTGTGATGAGTGCGGCTATCTGCCCTCCGAAGGCAGGGGTTGCTGGTTCGATCCCAGCCGGGCGCGCCATCTGTATTTCCATAGTCATCCCCTGAAATCCTGAAAGGCCCCGCTGGGTAAGGCGTTGCGGGATTTTTGCGTCCGGGGAAAGCCGGCGAATTCCGTCCAAAGCCGGCGTTTGCATATCCCAAATTTCGTACCCAAAATGGTTGTACCGAGGTTTTGCCATTTTTGGGTACGAAATCATGGGGCAACTCACTGATTTAAAAGTAAAAAACGCGGAGCACTGCGCAAAGGATTACTGGCTGCCGGATGGCGACGGACTGTACCTGCGGGTGCGGCCGACTCGCAAGATCTGGGTCTATCGCTATATGCGCGACGGGAAAAACATCAAGCTGTCGCTTGGTCGTTATCCGATTGTGTCGCTGGCGGCGGCGCGCAGGAAGGCCCGTGAAGAAATGAAGCGGCGAGAAGATGGGATCGACCCCCAAAAAGCTCGGCGCGAGAAGCAGGAGCAAGAGCAGGCAGCTCGGCTCAATACGTTTGAATTGGTGGCGCGAGAATGGCATAAGGCGTCGGAAAAGGATCGCCAGTGGTCTGTCGGTTATGCCGCGAAAATCATTCGCTACTTAGAGTTGCACGTGTTTCCCTGGGTGGGTCGACTTCCGGTGGAGGAGATCAAACCGACCGAAGTCGTGCGTTGCCTGCACCGCATCAAAGAGCGCGGCAATCTTGAAACCGCGATGCGGGTGCGCGAGACGATTCAGCATGTGTATCAGTACGCAGTCGATACCGGCGTTCTGGAACCAGCCAAGAATTTTGTGAATGGCCGTACAGGCGGACTTCCAGCCGTCCGCAGCCGTCATTACCCAGCTATCACTGATCCGCAGCAGCTTGGACAGCTGCTGCGCGATATCCGGGCCTACAACGGCCATGTAATTACCCGTGCGGCATTGCAGCTCGCTCCGTTACTGTTCCAGCGACCCGGTCAGCTACGTTTCGCCCACTGGGAGGATATCGATCTAGACGGCGCTGTCTGGATCTGTCCGCCGGAAAAAATGAAGATGCGGGAATGGAAGAAGCGGGATAGCCGCACGCCAGCGCATATGGTGCCGCTTCCGTCGCAGGCCATGGAGATCCTGAGAGATCTGCATCCGCTAACCGGGCCGAAGGGGCCGATCTTTCGCAGTGTCGCCAAGCGCTCCGAGGCGACGCGTTACATGAGCGAGAACACGGTCAATAGTGCGCTACGTACGCTGGGCTACGACACTAAAGAACAGATCACCGGCCATGGTTTTCGTGCGACGGCCCGTACGTTGATCCGGGAATATCTCGGATGGGACCGGGAGGTGATCGAGCGTCATCTCGCCCACGCATCGAGCGAGGAGCTGGGTGATAGCTACGATCGCGCAACGTTTCTCGAACAGCGCCGCGAAATGGTTCAGGACTGGGCCGATTTTCTCGATGAACTAGCCGCGGGGAACGTTCCGAAGCCTGCGAGGACGCTGCATTTGGTGAGCAGGACTGCGTGAGGCGCTGCCCCCTAGAGATTTTCGGTGTCTGGGCTGATCGGAAATCCAAACGTACCTCGTATCGGTGTGATGCTCGGCTTGTTCATTTTCTCGCGCTCTCGCAGTCGTGGAGCGATGTGCGATTGATCATTGCGTCGCGGATTAGCCTGTGCTGTTTTTTTTCGGTTCATCGAGGAATTCCGGGGAACGCGGCGCGGATTTTGAGGAAGAAATATTCCTCGTCGCGGTACCCGTAAGCGCGACGCTTGATGACCTTGATGGTGTTGTTGATGCCTTCGACGACGCTGGTATTGAGCGGATGGCGGCAGCGGGCCAGGATGCCGTGCCAGTAACCCTGCAAGCGCTGGGCAAACAGTTGCAGCGCGGCAATCCCGCTTTGCCGGGCTTGCTCGATCCATTGCCCCCAAGCCTTT
>NZ_LOVS01000090.1:0-3489 GCF_001523835.1 Burkholderia sp. ABCPW 14
ATGATCCTGCGCAACCTGCGGCTTTTTTACGCCCTGATTCTCGTCGCTTTGCTCAGCTTCCGAGCCGCTGCGCCGTCGGCGGCGTAGCTTCATCTGCGCGACAAAACGAATTGTTCAGGGCCGACTAATGAATTTGTTGGCTATTTTCTTGAAAGTGTATTTTTTATAATCAGGTCTTTTTTGTTTTTTATTGAAGATTTTCGAGAGGTCGCTCTATATTCCGCTGTTTGAGCGTATGCGATTCTTCTGATGTATCTGCCAGAAGATCTGTTGTGTCGGTTGGCTGAAACCTGACCGGAACTGCCGCTGGTTCGTGCGACGAATCGTCGTGCAAAGACGGCGCACGGCATCGGGTAGCCTGCTTACGCGCATTCGTATCTCGACGGGAAAGGGGCGTTTCGTGAGCCGCGATGCCGCCTTCGCGCACGGGCTCGCATCGACCGACGTCGTCGCCGGTCGTTGTCGCCATCGCGCGCGATGTCAATTGCACGCCGGTGTGCACCGTGCTCGTCGACAGCGACGCAAGGTTGCTGCTTGCCGTGGACAAACCGGAGCGGCTGCGCGCAGGCTCGAAAGGGCGCGGGGCGACATCGCCCTTCGCTGTTTCGAAGGCGCGAGGTCGGCGCATCCGCCGAGTGCCGAGGCCGAAGCTCACGCATGAGCCGAAGCCACGGCCACCGCGCCGCTTGCTACTTCCGCAGGAAGCGCAGCGCGAACCGCGCGAGCCGCGGCACGATCGCAGGCCGCAGCAGCCGCTTGTCGTAGCCGGCCATTCGACGATCGTCCTCGGAAAGGCAAAGCTCGATCAGATCGCGCGGATTGAGCGCATCGCCGACCGTCGCCGTGGTGTTGGCCGCAAAGTTCGCGTCGCGCGCGACGCCGTCGGTGTCGATCCCGCGCGCAATGCCGATTCGTTCCCAGATCAGGAACGCCCACACCGCCGCGACGCGCGTGAAGAACCACGGCCGTCGCCACCACGGCAGGTTGCGCCAGTACCAGGCGAACCAGTTCACGAAGAACAGGATGTGACGGCCTTCTTCCTGGATCACCGGCTCGAACGTCTCGACGAGTTCCTCCGGAAAATAGCCGGAGCGCTGCGCGGAGCGGAACAGGCCGAACGCGAAGAAGCTGTCGATGCATTCGCTGAAGCCCGTGACCATCCATGCCCATTCGGCGTCAGTCGGCGCCGGATAGGCGGGCTCCGGCGCGAGCCGGATCCCGTATGCGCCGACGAGCTTCGACAGCACGACCTTGTGACGCGCCTCCTCGGCGGCGTCCATGTCGAGCGCTTCGCGCAGCAGCGGGTCGCGCACGGTCGATGCGAACGTTGCGACGCGGATCGACGCGCGGCCTTCAGTCTGCACGGCGATATCCCAGATGGGCAGCGACGTCAGGCGCCGAAGCGCTTCGGGTTCGAGGGGAGGCCAGTCGATGACGGCCGGCTTGTATGGGTTGTGGGTGTCGAGCAGCATTCGGCAGAACATCTGCTTGTGCGCGTCGGAACCGACTTGCACTGGGCCGCGACGCTCATGGACCCAGTTGCGCATAGCGTGATCGGCCGCTTGATCTCGTCGCAGCGTGTCAGACATGGCTCGATTGGTATCGTGATGTCAGGAGCTGCCGATTTTCACATAGCTCGATGAATCACGTATTTTGGCGGCCGATGCCGGAAGCGCCGCTGGCGTGGGGCGGACGCGCAGGAAGCGCCGGCCGATGCCGGCGTCGCGCTCAACAGTGAGCGTCGACCCAGATGCGTCCCCAGCGGAACGCATACGCGAGCGCGTGCTCTTCGTCGAAGAAAAAATCGATTGCGTCGAACGAGTACGCGCGGGCAGGCGCCGGGCCGGCCTTCTCGATCGTGAGGTTCGCGGCGAACAGGCCGTTCGGCAAGCGCGCCGCCGCGGGCGCGACTTCGTAGCCCTTGTAGCGGATCGAATGGTTCATGGCTTTCGCGAAGGGATGGAACGAGCGTGCAGCGTAAGCAATCGACGCGTGCGCGTGAACCAATCTTTATGCGTAAGCAAATCACCCGGCGCACGCGAATGGTCATGACCGCGCATGTCGGGGCGATATGCGTGGCGGCGAGGGCCGTTGCGCGTCGTCGGACGCGTCAACGATCGACGTGGCGCCCGTCGATGCCGGGCGATGCGATCGCCGCGCGCTTGCGACGACGAGACGCGCCGGTCGAGCGAAGGGCGGCCGTCGTTTGCTGATCGAGCGGCTTGGAATGGGGGAGCGCGAGTGAATGATCGCGGCGATCGTGGGCAGGGCGACGGAGCGCCGACCGGAGCGGAACGTGCGCCGCGCTGCGCGTGTGCGTTCAGCTTGTCGCGACTTCCAGCACCGGTGCGAGCGTGCCGCCGTTTGCGACGCGGGTCGCCGCGCGGTGCGACGCGAACGCGAGTGCGAACTCGGCGGCCTGCGCGCCGACAGTCTCGAGTTGCGCGGCGACCTTCGTATCGGAACAACTGTCGATCGTTTCGAAGCGCGTTTCGAGCGTGTTGACCGCGGCGCCGAACGGCGTCGGCCAGCCGCGCAGCGCGTGGACGATCGCGCGCAGCGACGTCAGCACGGTGCCCGCCGCTTGCCAGCCGTATGCGGTGACGATGCAGCCGACCGCGCGTCCGTCGAGATAGGGCCGCTCGTTGGCGCGCAACTCCTCGAGCGTGTCGAGCGCGTTTTTCACGAGGCCGGACACGCCGCCGTGGTAGCCGGGCGTCGCGATGATGACCGCGTCGGCCGCGCGCACCGCGTCGATCAGCTCGCGCTGCGCATCGGTGAGCTCGCGCCGCTCGGGTGCGTAGTGCGGCAGCGTGTGCAGGAACGGGCCGTCGAACAAGCGGGTGCGGGCGCCCGCGGCTTGCGCGCCGCGCAGCGCGAAGCCGAGCGCGCGCTCGGTCGACGAGGCCGCGCGGGTCGTGCCGCCGATGCCGACGATGAACGGCCGGCGATGTTGATCGAATGCGGTCAAAGTGCGCTCCTTGAGGATGCGGCGCCTGATTTCAGCAGGCGGAAAGTTGCATGGTAGCGACCCAATCGGCGTCCGGGAAACGACTTTTCGTTCTATCGATATACCCCGGCGGCCGTTTGAACGGCGCCGCGCGTGGCGCAATTGGATAGCAGAAATGCTTGGTTGGGATGCGCTGGGCGGGTCGATATGATCGCTTCCGTCTCCTCCATGAGAACTTCTCTGACATGGGTTGGCCCCGCCGGTTGGAATGTCGGCGGGGCTTTTTTTTGGTTCATCGAGGAATTCCGGGGAACGCGGCGCGGATTTTGAGGAAGAAATATTCCTCGTCGCGGTACCCGTAAGCGCGACGCTTGATGACCTTGATGGTGTTGTTGATGCCTTCGACGACGCTGGTATTGAGCGGATGGCGGCAGCGGGCCAGGATGCCGTGCCAGTAACCCTGCAAGCGCTGGGCAAACAGTTGCAGCGCGGCAATCCCGCTTTGCCGGGCTTGCTCGATCCATTGCCCCCAAGCCTTT
>NZ_LOVS01000091.1:0-7010 GCF_001523835.1 Burkholderia sp. ABCPW 14
TGAACGCCGCTGAGTGCGTCCTTCGGGTTCTCTTCGTCATTTCTTGGGTTCCTTTGCCTGCATTATCGCTGGCTCAGGCCCCAGCCGTTCCACTTATCCGGTTGTCCGAATTTGCGCGGCCACCTCTTCCGGCCACACGTCGAGCTCGCCGATTATCTCAACACGCGGTATGTCGGCATCGACACTGTGATGGGCAGGGCGGTTGTCATTGATCGTGAGAGGAATGTCGCGAAATGCGAGCCGATCACCTACATTCAAAGCGCCGAAATGAGCGACGCCGGCGACGCGGTCCATTCCGAGTTCACGTTCAGCTTCCGCGACTTTGCGAATCCTTCGATGCGGATTCGGGTCAACCGGCTTCAAGCCGAAGACACCGGCACCCGGATTCGTTATGCGCTGGAACATGCCTCATAACGGATGAAAACCTAACCGGGCCTCCCAGCTCGGTTTTGCTATCCAGCGCAGTATGTTGAATCTCATTCTCGCAAGGATTCCATGTCTCGCGAAGCGATAATCTCACCCATAACTAGAAGAAAATTCTTCGGCCATTTTTTCCAAAATTGTCTCTTAGACTTCGTCGCCAAACTTTTATTTGACAATTGGGCGACTTCATCTAGTATATTTTCCCGACAACCCATGTAAAAATTTCTCAAACAAAAACAAAGTGTGGGCTTGCGCAAAACGATGTGGCCTCGAGAGTTTCATATTTTTGAATATTTCCGATGGGCGTTTAACGTTTCACACCAATAATACGGGGGAAAGTATGTCTGGAAGCGGCGGTGGTGGCGGAGATTGGCGGCCGGAACCCAAAGCACCAGTGCCGGTGCCGAAGGTGGATGGAGACGGTGGCGGTGGTGTCGTGGTAGGTGACCCGTGTGTCATCGACGAAGTGACGTCTCTTAATTCGGTGTCTCCAGCCGCATTACGCAACGTGGGAGCGGGCACCCTTCTCAACGTCGTGTTTATGGCCGGGCCACCGCAACGACTCGTCGCCCAGGACAACACCGGGCAGGTCGTCGGGTCGATCACATCGCGCTCGATGCTTCAGATTATCGAATGCATCCAGAACGGTCGTCGGTATGTCGCAGAAGTACTGGGCATCCAAGGGGGCTCCTGCCAAGTGCGGGTGCGACTGGCATGACGCAAAGCAAAATTGATGTCGTTGGCGGCGTCTATCACGAGCATTGTATTTGGCCTGTATGGGACCAAATCGTTGGTTCTGGTGGACGAGCCGCGACTGCGCTCGTCAGTCACGTCGACAAAGTGACGCTGCACACCTATGCACATCCGGACGTCGAAACCGAATTCAAAAAAGCGGCAACGGTGTACAAATTTGACCTGGCCACAACCGCCGCTCGGGCCGGTATTTCGTTTGAATACGTGCATTGCATGTCGACGCCTGTTATTCGTCCGGCTCTCGCGCGCATTCATACGCACGAGCCCATCGAAGTAAGCGCCAATGCAGTGTTGCGCTTCGGGATGCTGGAGGGTTCGGGAAAGGTTAACGCGAAGTGGTGCGTTTACGACCCACAATCAGCATTCCATCCGGAATCGTTCTGGGAAAACGGTAGCCAGGCCGAGCACCTCGCGATTGTCGCCAACCGAAGCGAAATTGCTGCGATGGCTGGGGATTCAAACCCGAAGACGGCTGCAGCGAGGCTGTTGGAGCGCGGTGCTGAAGTCGTTGTGGTCAAGTCAGGGCCGGCCGGTGCATACGTGTACAGCACTGGCAGCCCAGAGGTACATATCCCCGCCTACCGTAGCGAGATGGTATGGACCATCGGCTCGGGGGACGTATTTGCCGCCATCTTCGCAGCTCAATGGGCAGTACATCGCGCCAGCCCTGCTGCCGCAGCAGAGCTTGCTTCGCGTGCCGTCTCGCAATACGCGGAAACTATGGGATTGCCTGCAGCCCCAGTTCAAGAATTGTCGGAGACTCAGCGCACACCAGCATCCACAGTTGCCGGGAAGGTCTATCTCGCCAGCCCGTTCTTCAATCTTGGACAACGGTGGCTCGTGGACGAGGCACGACGTTGCCTAACTGAGCTCGGCCTCGAGGTATTCTCCCCTGTTCACGACGTCGGCCGCGGTCCTGCCCACGATGTAGCACCGAAGGATATCGAAGCCTTGAACTCCAGTGACCGAGTCTTCGCGATTCTCGATGGTCTTGACGCAGGCACCATCTTTGAAGTTGGCTACGCGCGTTCAAAGAACATTCCCGTATATGCGCTCGCGCAAGCGGTCAACGATGAAGACCTGAAAATGGTCGTTGGAACGGACTGCAGATTGTTCTTCGACTTTGTAACGGCGCTGCATCACACGGCGTGGAAAGCATGAGAACTGCACTTCTTCTGTCCGGGGGTATGGACTCGGTCGCCATCGCCTACTGGGTGCGCCCGGAAGTCGGCATCACGGTGGCGTATGGCCAGCGCGCGGCTCAAGCGGAGGTGCGCGCCGCAGCAGCAGTCTGCGAGGCGCTCAACATCGAGCATCACGTAATAGAGGCCGACCTAAGCGCATTGGGTAGCGGCGATATGGCTGGTCTGTCGCCTGCGACTCTCGCTCCTGTATCGGAGTGGTGGCCATTTCGCAACCAGATGCTGGTCACCCTGGCGGCAATGAAAGCCGTCACGCTCAATGTAAACAGGCTCCTGATAGGTTCGCTGCGGACCGATGGCATCCATGCGGACGGCAAACCTGAGTTCATCACGGCCATGAGTGCAGTGCTGCAATGTCAGGAAGGCGGAATAACGCTCGACGCCCCTGCTATCCAGTTGAGTGGCGCGGAGCTCATCAAAACGTCCGGCGTTCCTACTGACTTGCTCGCATGGGCTCACTCCTGTCACGTCGCCAACGAAGCTTGCGGGATGTGCCGTGGCTGCCGAAAGCACTACGAGACGCTCGAGGAGCTTGGGCTTGACCCATACTGAAGACCCACGACCGCTAGGCGATGGTCCGTACGCGGACTACGCTTGGCCGGTTGAATCGAGTACACCATTCGAGCCATTCAGCGCTCCCGCAGAATCAGCGTTCGTGGACGTGTTCGAACAACGCCGCTCCACTCGCACACTGTCGTCAGCTCCGCTGGAGCTGACGGTTGGAGCGCTGCTTTTCGCACTAATGCCCCGGTTCTGGAAAGAAGGGGACGCGCTGCGGCGAAGTCGCCGCCCGACACTATCGGCCGGCGCCCTTCATCCAATCTCGGTCGTGTTATTCAACAACTCGGCTGTTTTTCGCGTCAACGCCGATTCATGCATGCTCGAGAAGCTCACATTTGCGACCGAGGCACGGGACGCATGGATCGGTAAATGCCAACGGGTGCTCCCCGGTGCAAACGGGGCATTCCTCACGCTCGTCGCCGACATGGCGCGCCCAGCGAGCGCCTACGCGCATTGCGAGACGCTCGTTTGGCGAGATGCGGGCGCTACGCTTCAAACGCTGGCGCTCGTGGCCGCGCTGTTCGGACTGGGTTTCTGCCCGCTAGGTGTACTCGGCAACGAAGTCGTTTCAGCCCTTCCATCGGGGAAACAGCTTCTTGCGGTCGGTGCAGCCGCAATCGGATTGCCGGCACAAAACTGATCGGCGCTGGTTCGATTAGTGAACACTGACGCTGTCGTCGACGAAGAGATCGAGTTGCTCGGACTGCGTGTGCGTCTTCCTCATGATGGCGGACAAACGACGCATGTGATCCCACATGAGACCGTCGAGCGTGGCTGCAGAGACTTCGATAGCTCGCGCAAACGCGATGAAACGAGCCTCCAGTTGTCGATAGTGCGTCTCTGGCTGCCAATCCACCGGGAACAGGTCAAGGTGTTGGCCCACTCGAAGAATGTGAATGTCCAAAATCGCTACTTCGCTCTGCGGGCGCAGGTTGCGAACAATCCACGAAGCCGTCTTGAGACCGATACCCGGCAGCTCGTTCAACCGGTCCCGAAAAGCGATGTCATTTTCGGGAGGAGTAAAGCCGGCCAGCTGTTCAAGGCAGCCGCTCAGATATCGTGCCTTCTGCCGGATGAACCGGTATTTGCGTTCGCGACCTTGAAAGATGAACGGCTCACTCAACGCATCTTCGAGATCTTGCGCAGTGATACCAGCGTGCAGGAGGTTTCGCTCTCGAACGCGTGAATAAGCAGCCAATGCCAACTCTGCGGGCATCCCCCAGCCTCCTAGCAGACACGCAGCCACCTCTTCCTCAAGCGAGCGACCGAGGCGAAAATCGCAGAATGTGCCGGACTCGGTGTGTTGCCAAGCTTGCCCGCGCCAGTATGCCGGAGTCATCAGTTCATCGAATGCTCCCCAACGGATGCCGGGAAGTACTTCTTCGTGCACTGATGGTAGGGTCAATTCGCGAAGTTCACCCGCGATGTGTGCGTACATGGTTTGCATCTGGACTGGTGCTTGTCTGATGATTTCTTGGTGCGCAGCAAAAGTCCGGCTGCGAGGCGTCGCATCATACAACAGTCCTTCCGGCGACCCGATAGACGAATCGTCGCGTACCAGTATAGGTCGAAAAAATTCGAACTCGCGGATTTCCAAACTTCATCCAGCGACGGACCCGCAGCCTCGAAAAACGGCGGACAACGATAATCCCTTGCGGCAAACGGTCTCCACCCAGAGCTTGGCACCTACAAGGTGAACATGACTAGCGGGGTTGGCTGAGTTTAGTGTCCACGAAGTTCGCCAATCGATCGCAGGTGAGTAATCATTCGCGTGTTATTGCCGATCGACGTCGGCGGAAAGCCGCCGTTCTTCCGCAGTTCGTCGGCGTGCTCTGCCGAAAACCCCATGTCGCTCAGGGCTGCGTTATCGCCCTTCGCCAGCGCTTTGTTGGCCGCACGCATGAGGGCGTTCGCCCCTTGAAGGCGCGCGATCTCGAGCCGGATTGCATCCTGGCTGATAGCATACTGCACTGCCATATCATCACCTCTAGTCTCGGTGGTGTTGTGGAAGTCCCGCCCGTGTGTTCCCGCACACGAGCGGGGTGCCTAATGTAGATCAGGTAGACCGCGGAGCCTCCTGGTCCGGCTGCTCCTCGCCGAGCGAGGCGAGAATATCGGGCTGCAGCTCGAGCTGTCTAGCGTAGACCAGCGGCGTGCCGCAGCGGGTGTAATCGTCACGCATTGCCTTTTCCGATCCGGGCGAGCAGTTCGGCTCGCTTCCCGGCATAGCTTATCTGCGCTTCATCGTCAGATACCCATTTCGTGTTCGGATCGTCCGCTTCCTTCAGCCCCTCACGAACCTGTTCCCGGAACCACTGGTCATGCGCTGCCGCATCGGCGAGCAACCGCAAAGTGGACTCATGCCGAACCGTGACCTGCTCCAGGATCAGACAGTAAGCCCGCAGGGGCGACAGTCCCTGCTCGGCCAGAATAGCCGCTGCCTCGTCGTGGAGCACGTCGATCCGCGCCTTGGCCTCGTCATCGGTCATGGTCAATACCCCGCTTCCTTCTGGTGTCGGACGGCTAAGATCGTGACGGTATCGCCATCGAGGCGGTACCGAGCCAAGTAACCACTATCCCCGAAATCGATGGGCCACTCCCGGTACTGTTCGGGCAGATCTTCTACGAGACGCCCCATTCGAGGATGAGCACCAAGAGCCTGGACACCTCGTCTAATCGCTTCGCCAGCCCGCCTCGCGGCGTCAGGATTCTTCGGCCTCAGGAACTCGCGCAGTCGTTGCATGTCCTGGATTGCCGCCGGCGCAAAGATTACTTGTGGCATTCTGGCGGAGGCAGTTCGTTTTCAGTTCCCCAGCTCGCGAGCCACTTATCCACTTCCTCAGCGGTCGCGTGCAGGCCAGTCGCCTGAAATTCATCCCATGCCTTGAGCGTGTCCTGATTCAACGCCTCGCGCTTTTCTTCGCGCTCGACGTACTGTTCAATGGCTTCACGCATGATCCAATGCGCGGTACGCCGACGAGCTTCAGCCAAGTGCTGAACCCGCCCTTTCAGCTCGTCATCAAGCTTGATGGATGTTGCCGTAACCATGAGACGGCCTCCGTAGCAAAAGGTAATACCTGAGACTACTATAGACCTAAACGCCGCCCGAGTCCATGCAGCCCTAATATCTTCGATGACCCATTTCCCCGTTCATGGCTTGCCGGAACGACGAGTAGTTTGCCGAGGCAGTTGCTTCGCTGCGACCACTGCCCTAGCATGCCGCAACGCTTCCTGCTCGGCGTCTCGGAGCCGGACGTCAATTCGATGTTCGACAATAATGTCGATCGCGCGTCGCTTGAATTCTTCGCTGCCAGTGAGCTCGAATGTGCCCCCGTACTTCTCCGCGGCCAATCGAAGCGCGGTCGTGATTGACACGTCGTCGCCGTCGCCTTTGGCAAGTACGTCGATGCGTCGACCGAGATCAATAAACGCGTCGCGGCCATCGTCCAACCGATAGATAACCGCTCCGTCCCGGCGGACGCGGAAATACAGTCCGTTAGCAACGTTCCGTGCAACCGGATCGACGTCGTCAACGTGGACGACGCCGTCGGCATCATCATTGGCCAGCGCTCGCACTAACTCTCGCGTGCGTCGCTTCTCACTGTAGACGAAGCCGCGTAGCTGGCCGATAGCCGCGCCGTCGCCATCGGCCGCTTGGCGCTCGACCCACTCGCGGTATGACAGCCTGCGATTCGTTGGATCTGCGTATAGCTCCTGACGCTCTCTGCGGATCTCCCGTCGCAACCGATCGCGGTCCCGCAGCGTCTCGAATGCGACGACGCTGTACAGCGCGTTGCGGGCTGCAGCGTCCAAGACGGTCTCTCGGATCTCGAGTCGCTTCCGACGGGCGTCTTCGCGGATATCCGCAAATCGCTGCCGCACAGTAGCCGGGTCGAGTCGTCGATATACGAACGCGCTCTTGTACTCACCGTACCGGCCACGCAGTGTTGATGGCGGCGTAAAACCGCGCTTAAACGGCGGCGCAATGCTGAGTAATTTTCTCAAGTACGCAGGGGCCCTCGGGCCCCTTTGACGTGTTGCGACGGCGGTACCGTTCAGAACGGCGGGGCC
>NZ_LOVS01000092.1:0-5429 GCF_001523835.1 Burkholderia sp. ABCPW 14
CGGAGCGACGGTGCGCCCGGCGAAGGCATCGCTCCTCGCCCTGTCAACTGATACACCCGCTTTGCACTTCGCGCCATGCAACACCTCCTTGATCAAGGGTGTTGCGACGACCGGTTGAATCCGCCCAGTATGCGAGTCGGAAATTCCGTCAGCGCCTGTGGCGCTATCGGATACAGCAGAGCATGAGCCGTCGCGGAAACTGTTGGGACAATTCTCCGATGGAGAGGCTGTTCCGCAGCTTCAAGACCGAATGGCTGCCGTCAGCGGGTTACATGTCCGCGCAGGAAGCACACCGGGATATCAGCCACTATCTGATGCACCGGTACAACTGGATACGGCCGCATCAGTTCAATGA
This sequence comes from Burkholderia sp. ABCPW 14, assembly GCF_001523835.1. Classification (NCBI taxonomy): domain Bacteria; kingdom Pseudomonadati; phylum Pseudomonadota; class Betaproteobacteria; order Burkholderiales; family Burkholderiaceae; genus Burkholderia; species Burkholderia sp. ABCPW 14. The sequence continues at coordinate 356 of NZ_LOVS01000092.1, forward strand.
CGGACTGGCGCCGGCCGTCGCGGAAGAAAAACTTAACGTAGTGTCCGGGGTTGGTTGACCACTACAGGGCTCGTATGACACGAGTGGAAGGTAGCGAGAAGTCGATCTCGATTCCCAATGCCTCCCGGTTGAAGTCGTCTATCACGTTGAGCAGCCGGATGCCGCGACCGTCCTTCAACTGGTCGTGCATGAAATCCATCGACCACACCGCGTTCACCGACTCCGGTACCGCCAACGGCTCCGGGGCCTGACGCACAAGCCGCTTACGCGGCTTGATGCGCAGATTCAGTTCGAGCTCGCAATAGATGCGGTAGATCCTCTTATGGTTCCACCCGAAGCCCTTCACGTTGCGCAGATACAGGAAGCACAACCCAAACCCCCAGTTACGGTGGTTATCGGTCAGCCTCATCAACCAGTCAGCGATCTGTTCGTTCTCCGCATTGCGCTTTCGCTCATAGCGATAGCACGTCAGGCTTACGCCAAATGCCTCGCATGCAAGCCGAATCGATACACCTCGGCGTGCTACTGCGTCCCTGGCCATCTCGCGGCGAGAAGATGGCCTCAGTCTTTTTTTGCAAGCGCCTCTGCAACGATTTCCGCCTTGATCTTCTCTTCGACGTACATCTTGCGTAGTCGTGCGTTCTCAGCCTCCAGTTCCTTCATCCGCGCCATTAGCGACACATCCATGCCGCCGTATTTGCCGCGCCAGTTGTAGAAGGTCGCCGTGCTGATGCACAACTCCCGGCAAATCTCCGGCACCGCCAGGCCAGCTTCCGCGCGCTTGAGCGCATCCATGATCTGGCTATCCGTGAACTTCGACTTCTTCATTGCGTAGAACTCCCTTTGCTGGAAATTCTACTTCTGATCCCGCTTACCGGACGGGGGGATTACCAGTACACGCCGCAGACGCCTGAACTGCTTTGCGTGTGCATAGCCACCGGCGCAGCGACGCAAGCGCGCCCTCACGTTCGTAGGTCTGCTTCAGGTTCAGACCGGCACGCTGGGCCAGTTGCACGAGCCGGGCGCGCGCCACATCAAGCAGCCGGCTGTCGGTCGGATACGCGATCGCCTTCTCCCGCACCGTGGTGTCGACGATTACCCTCTCGAATTCGGCCGGCGTTACCGTCTTCATCTGCACCGCAGCAGCGATCGTCGTCGCGAGCAACTCTTCGACACCGGCTTCGCCAAGGGCCTGACGGAAGCGCACCAGATTGGTCGGGGCGCACGGCAAACGCGGCTGGAAGTACGCGTCGCCGCAGAAAAACTGGAAGTACACGTATTGCGCCCAGCGTTCGCACACCGACTCGTCGCTCTCGTTGCACGCGTGCTTCAGATAGAGCAGACCGACCAGCAATCGTGGCCGGCCAGTTGCGCTCGGGCCCGCTCCTGCCAGCGCAGGCGCCACGCCGAACAGATCGATGCCTTCACTAACATGGCTTTCACGTGCACGCCGCTCGAACACCGGGCCCAGCGTGGCTTCGATCGACGTCCACGGAATCCGCGTGGCTAGCACTGCAAGCGGGTGACGAAGATCGATCATCGCGTCCAGACGGCTGCGGAAAAAGTCGGGGGTGCTCATCTGCGTCGCGCTCAAACTCCCGGAAAGCAATTCAGATCATTATCGCTTCTGGAAATTCGACAAATCACAAGGCCCCAGTGAATCCTTACTGCGCCGGCCTGTGCGGACTTCTGAAGAGCCGGCTATTGAGTAGTTTTGGACAGTGCGTTCCTGCAGTTTTCCCAAAAAGCCCGGCGCGCATTTGACCAACTCGCCAATTGTGACTGGACGTCCTCGAGTAACCGCTCCTCGTTCAATTGTTGATAAACACCAGTTTGCATTCTGACGAAATCGGCAAGGTCTGGCAATTTTGGTTCCCAAAGAGAATAGATGTAGCGCTGACGCACTGAAAATAATGGATCGGGATTTTTCCCCATGTTCTCTAGCTGAAATCCCAAAACTATACACCCGAGACACCCGGTATGTCGGCTATACCATTGGTAGGCGATATCAACAAGTATGTGGTGGTCGTATGCGATTTCCAGGTTTGGTGGATAGTTATTTAGGCACCCGCCCGCCATGGGTGACGAACTGCCATTTTTATAGAAAAATTGAATCGAAAAAACTGCGTCCTGTCTGGGCACTAATACCCTACACACTGGACCTTTTTCTGTTGTGCAGTCGATTTTAAACATCGGATCATCTTGATGATTGAGCCGCCTATGATCGTCTATTGTAGTACCATTCGGCCCCTGCCCCGATTCATAATGACTAACATAACCAACCACTCCGCCCGTGTATCCCGGTCCATACCATTTCCCCCCTGAATAGATATCAAAACCAAGAGGCGGAGCCATCTTTGCCGATCGACTGCTCACATTCATTTCGATTTGACATGGCGGCGGATCTGTGTTGAGCTGGTTTTCATACGTTGAACCGACTGGATCGCTATAGATCACCCGACGGATCTCAACGTCCACCTTGTTCGGATACTTAACAGGATCAAAGTAATCGAACAGTTCGCTAAAGTCCAAAACTGATAGTTGATAGTTTCTCCTGCATTCGTTCGAAATTCTGAATTTCTCAGTGCCACTCCAATCCGAAGAAGCCGCAGCCTCAGCGCGACTATCAGCATCTGCCTGAATGGCAGAATACACCTTTGATACATATTGTTTATAGTCTCGGATTGCACTTGTTGCAATCTTCGTATACATTGCGATTTCTTTATCGCTCCACCCCAGACTGGCGCGATTCAAAATTGCGTCACGTAGCATCGCTAAATGAAGCGTAGCGAAATGTACGAAAAGTGGAAGCAACAGGCGTTCCCTACCGCTTGTTTGAAATTGTGCTGCCTCGTTTATAAAAATTTGATGGCAGGCAGAAAAAATGCGCGCCACTTCTAGTGCGGAAGCCTCTTGTCTAGCGGCTAGATAGGATTTCAGATTGTTACCCAACCCCGTGAGGAATTCGCTTACTAGCTGGTATTCTTGCTCAGAAATCTTGTCGTCTACCATCCTATTGACTTGCGCCTTAACCTGGTCCCATGCGGACGGGCCTGCACTGGGCCAGAAGGTGTCTACAACGATACTTACGAGAGTGCCAGCGTACGGTATCGCTCCAAGCCCGGTTAGCACTACCCCGCGAATGATGTTATAAATATCGTCATTGTTTATGCTAGGCACGGTCTCTTGTTTATCTTGGCGAAGCAAACTCTGCACGCCAGAGCCAATTGATGGCGACGCAAAGACAACCAGAGACCCAGTAGTCGCAATTTTAATAAAGGTCCTGCGAGACATTAACGAAGATTTATTTTCACACATAGATTGACATGTTCTTTGATTGTAGATTCGCCGACGCAGATTGCCAGGCGCTGGTATCGCCACGCGTGTGCGGTTACGCTTTCGACAGAGCGCCGATCCGGAAAAGCTGGAATATCTCAACATCAACAAAATCAAAAATTGGGCCGGACTTAGCTAAGTCTCACTCGATTATCTATAATGCATGGTGTATTTTTTTACATATTCGACAAATTGAGAATCGACAACTTTCATACTCTCTTTCTTGAATGACACGTTCCAAAACATCGGCCTAGCGTTTGTTATTATGAAAATCCAAACGCGAGTTACACCCAAGCCGTCTTCTCGCGAATAAATGCCAATAAAATCCCCCAGTCCGCAGACGATTAATAATGCGATCATTTACAAAGATTGTTCGTAATAAATGTGACACTCCGCTGCGCGACAGGCAAACCTGGCAAATATAGTCCGCCATCTGATTTCTTATTGAGCACCTTCTCCGCTGTCACAGCGCTAACGCTTAAAGTTGCGGTAGAGAGAGGCAGGTTCTGTCGCAGTAAGCGGCGAGTAGAACACGGTCAGTAGGCCGGTGATGCCGCCCGCCGCGCTCGCAGAGTAGAACGCAATGCGGTCCTTCACCGTCGGCAGAGTGTGGTTCGTTACGGAATAGACGATATAGCTGCGTGCGTGAACAATGGATTGCATCAGCGAGCCAGTCGGTGTCAGGCTCTGCAAATGGAGATGCTGGTCGATATAATGGTACGCGGCTTGCAAGCGTTTGTCGCGGGCCTGCGCAACTCGAAGCGCGTGCGCCGACAGCGGCGCCTGCAGCAGAGCGCGGCCGAAATCGGCCACACGTGCAAACACGTAATCGAACTGGCCTGACGACAGCGCCAAGCCGTGACTACCAATGAGCGCCAGTTCGGCGCTCAGCAACGGCGCGAGCCGGGCACGTTGTAGCGAAACCCCGGGCGGCGACGCATCGATCGCTGCCCGTCCGATTGTCAGCCCTACCGACGGCCTCGACAGTTTCAGCGAACTGAAACACGGTTCGTCCCAGCGGACACGCATCGGCCGCCCGCCATCGAGCATGAACGGTTCGTTCGCGCCGAAGCGCGTGTCCGGACGATTGGGTGTTTCAACCGTGCATCCGCCTGAGTGAAGCGCGCAGATCGTTAATACGCGTCCGGCTTGCGGGTGCCTAGCAACGCTTCGGTGATCTGTGTGTCGAGCGACGCGCCGCGAATGCGGACAAATTGGCCTTGCTCGCCTCGGCACTGAAAAACCGTCTCCGTGAAACGTCTGCCCCTTCGCGCGCGACTCGACCACATGCGTTTCCCAGAAGCCCGTTCCGTACCCGAGCGGCATCTCGTCGACAGAAAATAACGGCAGCAAACTGCGGCCGCCGGGTTCGTACATCTCGGCCATAGTAAAAGCCAGTGAATAAGCGCGACAGAACGCGACACCGCGCGCGACGTACGGCTGCACAAGTTTCGGCACCGGGGGCCCGTCCGCACACCCGGCGGCTAGCCTCGTGCGGTCGGCAAACAGTGCAGTGCGTCGTGCAGCGCTCGCCGCGGAGCCATCTCGTCGGCTTACCGGCGCATCCGCCCGCGGGGAGACTGGTTCGCCAACAGAACTGCGACGCAGCGACGGGCGCGCGGACTAAACTAAACCATTTTGTACTTGCGATCTTCCGCCCGATCGCCGATGTGCCGGTCAACGAACGCATCCAGCTTTCTCAGCTCGCGTCGCTCGAAATACAGGCCTCGGTGCGCGA
>NZ_LOVS01000093.1:0-8147 GCF_001523835.1 Burkholderia sp. ABCPW 14
CACGCGAAGGCTGCTCGGCGCGTGCCGGCCAGCTTCGTTCCGGGCTGATAGGTTGGCGTCGTGGCGCATTCAGCTTCCTGTCAAACGACCAAGCACACTCGATTCGCGTTTGTGCAGAGCATCCCTAGAGGGTGTTATGAACTTTACCGCTGATAAGGCAAGATGTCGGGATGAAAACCCGCAAGCCTTATCCGAGCGATGTAAGCGACGAAGAATGGTCGTTCGTTGTGCCGTATCTGGCGCTGGTGGGAGAGGACAGCAAACAACGCCGCCACGAGCTTCGCGAGGTCTTCAATGCGCTGCGCTGGCTGATCAGAAGCGGCGCGCCGTGGCGCATGTTGCCTAATGACCTGCCCCCGTGGGAAGCGGTCTATCAACAGACGCCGCGCTGGATGCGAGCGGGCCGTTTCGAGGCGAGCGTGGGTGATCTGCGAGAACTGTTGCGCGTGTGCGATGGACGCAAAGCGCAACCCAGTGCCATGATCCTGGACAGCCGCACATTGCAATCGACACCGGAATCCGGCGCGCGCGCCGGCTACGACGGCGCGAAGCGCCGCAAGGGTTCGAAAGTGCATCTGGCGGTCGATACTCTGGGTCAGTTGCTGGCGCTGCATGTGACACCGGCCAATGATCAGGATCGCGCACAGGTCGAGCAATTGGCCCATGCGGTACAAGAATTGACCGGCCAGAGCGTGGCGCTTGCGTACGCGGATCAGGGCTATACCGGCGAAGCGGCTCGTCAGGCAGCACAAAGCCACGGCATTGAGTTGGAGGTGGTCAAACACACCCGAGGCCAAACGCGGTTTCGTGTTGCGGCCCAGACGCTGGGTGGTCGAGCGCAGCTTCGCATGGGCCGCGCGCTTTCGACGCCTCGCGCGCGACTATGAACGCTTGCCTCACACGCTGGCCGGATTCCATTTCCTCGCCTTCGCCTGTCTAATGCTGCCCAAAATCATCGACTTCATTCATATAGGTTCATAACAGGCTCTAGGGCCGCCGACTCACGCATCGCCGCTCACTCGCGGCGGCGCGGTCGAGCGGTCGCCTCGGCGACGCGGTCGACCCAGCCCCGGTAGAACGCGCGGTACTTGAGCACGAGCTTGTCGTACTTGCTGTACGCGCCGCCGCCGTCCGGCTTCATCCCGTTCCAGATTTTGACGTCGTACCCCGCGGCCTGTCTGGTCTGCAACCCGAACAGCACGAAGTCGGTCGCGCGGCGCAGGACGCCGCCCACCTTCTTGATCGAGATGAGCATGTGCATGACGTTTTTGCCGTCGCTCACAGGCGTCACACACTGGAGCAGCTTGTATTTGACATCTCCGTCCAGGGCGACGGTCATGACGCACCCGCCGGGGTAGCCATCGAAGTGCAGGTTCATCTGCGACATGTTCAGGCCGAGCGCGCGCGACAGCATGCCGAGGGGTCCGAAGTAGCGGTCCACGGTGAAGTCGATCCCGGCACCGAACCACGCGCCCGCCCGGGCCAGCGGCTCGACCTCCGGCCACCGGCGCCAATCGTCGAAGAGCTTGAGCTCGAAGGCCGAGATCGGCAGCGCGTGCACGGGGTTCGCGTGCTGCGCGTCGTAGAAGTTCTCGACGATCCGCAAGACCGCCGTCGTCGTCTCGAACGCGAAGTGCAGGTGCATAAAGTCGCCGTTGTCGACGTCGGCCGCGGCGATTTCGGGCAGCGGGTGCAGCGGCTGCGGGGAGCCATACCAGACCCACACGTAGCCGTATCGCTCGGCGGTGACCAACGTCGGCTGGCGCGCCCCGCGCGGGACGGGCTCCAGTCGGCACACCGCCGGGCCGTGGCCGGGGATGTGAACGCACTGGCCCTGCTCGTCGTACCGCCAGTGGTGAAACGGGCACTGGATGCACCCGTCCTTGACCCGCCCGTCTGCCAGGTTCGCGCCGAGGTGCGAGCAGTGGCGGTCCATCACCACGGCCCGCCCCGTCGCGCCGCGCCACGCCACGCACGGGCGGCCGAAGAGCGTCAACTCCGTCGGCTTGTCCTTGAGGTCGTCCGAGCGCATCGCGACGTACCAGCTCGCGGCCAGGCGCGTGGTCGCGTCGTACGCCCCCGGGGGATGCTCCTTGGCGACCGCTTGATCCAATTGAACGTCGTCCATTGTTTTCGTGCAGGTGTCGGCCGATTACTTCAGCGCCGAGCCGATGCGGGTCGTGATGTACGCCTTGAGCAGCGCGAACATCGGGTTGTAGTCGAAGTACTTTTTCACCTCTGCCGGCGCGCTGGTTTGCGTCCAGTGCAGCAGCTTCATCGCCGGCAGTAGGCTGTACTTCGAGTTGTTGAGCTGCGGCTTGGCCCCGGTGATGCAGTACCCGAAGCCGAACATCGGCCTGGCGAAGTCTCGTTCGTCGATGAGGGCGTGAATCCGTGCCGCGGCCTCCTCGGCCGGTTTGCGCCCGGCGCTCACGGCCTCGACCTCGGCTTTGGCGTCGTTGAACAACTGGTGGTACCCCTCCATGTCCGCGCACAGGTACCCGAGGTACGGGGGGTTGTTGTCGAGGTGATCGAGGTCGCCCTCGTCGCGCGATGCGCGGAACCTCGCGTGGGCTTGCACGATCCGGAACTGCCCGAGGATCGTGCCGACCGCCCACAGCCTGTGAAACGCGTCCCACAGGCGGAAGTCCGAGAACGCCGTGTAGCAGCAACTGACGAAGTCGTCGTTGTGGTCCAAAAGTTTCTGCTGCAGGCGCTCGATGTACTCGAAGCGCTCGGGGGAGAAGTCGTCGTCGCGCAGCGCCTTGATGAGGCGCGCCGCGAGCGCGTGGATGGTCACCGCGGTGTTCTCGAGCCCCCGGGAGAAGAGCGGGTCAATGAACCCGTTCGCGTGCAGCATCAGGCAGTAGCGGTCGCCGACGCAGGCGCTCGACGAGAATTGCAGGCGGTCGGTCTTGACCCAGTCGCGCACCGGCACCGCGTCCCGGAACTGCGCCCCGATGCTCGGGAACCGCGCGAGGAACTCGTCGAATTCCTGCTGCGCGGAGATGTCCGTTTTCGGGTAGATACGCGGGTCGAGCTGCAGGCCGACGCTCACCAGGTTGTTGGTCGACCGCGGGTGGTTGTTGAACGGAATCACCCAGAGCCAGCCGCCCGCGAACATGTGGTGCAAGGTCCCCTCGTGCCAGCGCCAGCGCTGCCCCTTGACCTTGAAGATGTCGTCGAACGGCTTGACCCCGAGCATGTGCGTGTAGAGGCTGCGCGAGTGCGTCTTGAAGCGGCACGGCTCTTCGCGGAGCTTGAACTTGGTCGCGAGCGGCGCGCGGGGTCCTCCGCAGTCGATCATGTACCGGCCGGTGAACCGTTCGCCCTGGGCGGTGGCCACCGCGACGCCGTCCTTGTCGGCGTGGTATTCGGTCACGTTCGTCTTCTGGCGGACCGTGCAGCCGTATTTAATGGCGGCTTGCAACAGGTAGGCGTCGACGTCTTGCCGGTAATAATGGCTCTCCGGACCCCACGGCAGCTCGGGAATGACGCACTGCGTGAACTCCTTCGGGTCGTGCTCCTGGCCGGGCTTGTGGAACACGAAGCCGAAGTTGCGCTTGATGCCCGTGCTCGACGCGACGTAACGCTGCGTCGAGTAGAACGACGTGATGCGGTCGAGCTCCGGAATGCCGTAGCGATCAGCGATGATGCGGTTCATCAGAGACGTCTCGGGGATCGACGATTCGCCGATCGTGAACCGCGGGTGCGACGACTCCTCGATGATCAGCACGCGAAACTGTTGATTGGCCAGGATGGCCCCCATCTGGGTGCCGGACATGCCCGAGCCGAGGATGATCACGTCGAAGTGGTTGCTATCGCGCCCGCTCGCGGGGCTGTTCTGAGTCATGGGGGCACACTCTCCTTGTGAGATGGAACACATGGCCGCACGCGTCAGGCGTCAGGGCTCGTCGAGCGCGGCGCGCAGGCGGGACCGCGCGGCACGCGTGAGCGTGAGTAGATCGCCGAGCATGCTGGGCGCGTACCCACCGCTGCCGATTGTGGGGCCGCTTCGCCCGACTTCGTACGCCCGCTCCGCCAATTTAAGGTGAGGCGCCCGGAAGCGCAGCAGGACCTCGAAGACCCGGTCGAGGGCCGCCAGCCCGGCCCCGACGGGCTCGCCCCGCGCGCGGGCCGCTTGCGCCTCGCCGAGCGCGCGATCGACGAGCGCCGGCTTCCCAGCGAACCGGGCGTAGACCGCCCTGAACGCGGGAAGCACGTAGGGCAGGTATGTCTCTTTGAATTCTCGATAAGCTTGGTGGTCCGATTGCGAGCCCCACAGGACGTGCTCCAGCACGAAGAGGGGCATTTCTACGGCACCGGGGCCGAGGTAGCTCTGGCCCCCGACTCGAATCGGTTCGTAGAAGGGGCGGAGCTCGTCGTAGAAGACCTGTACCGAGATATAGCGGTAGGCGTAAACGATCGATTCGACCATTTTGTGGAGATAGTCCGCCAGCTCGTCGCACCCTTGCGCGAACGCGGGCGACCGCAGGGGCATGTCGGACAGCTCGACGGTCACCGCGATGGCCGCCTCGAGGGCCGCCATCGAGATGCGCACGCTCTCGAGCAGATGCGCTTCGTCGCGCAGCCCGGTGTAGCTCCGCTGCGCGTCGGCCGCCGCGGGGTTCCAGACCGTCACATGCAGGAGCGTCTCGCGCGGCGGCAGGTCGGTCGCGCGCGCCAAGTCGAGCAGCACCGGCTCGAGCCCGGGCACCACGTCCGCGGGCTCGTGTCCGTGCCGCTTGAGCGACCCCAGGAAGAACCCGATGTCCCGCATCGCGGCGGCGGCCTCGACGAAGCCCCAGCCGGAGGGCACGCCACGCGCCGGGAGGAACTCGCGCAACAGGCCAACGATGCCGGGCACGTCCTTTTTACGGTTCAGGCCCGGCAGTTGCAGAACGAGCGCCCGCGCCCGCAGCGGGTCGCAGGCCGCCACCGCGGCGTGCGTGGCCGCGAATGCGCATACCCGGTCCAGGGTGCGCTCCACTACAGGATTTCCGGCGCCGCGAGCGTCGGCCCGGGCTGGCTGCGAGACAGCCCCGCGTCGCCCTCACGCAGCGAGCGCAGGTAGTCGTAGTTCGTCGGCAGGCTCGTCCGCAGACGCCCGGCCTCGCGCCGGATGCGGGCGAACATCGCCTCGGCCTTATCGATCGACTCCGGTCGGTGCCGCAAGAGCGGCAGCGACCGGTCGGGCAGCATGCCCAAGCCGGCAAAGATGCAGTAGTAGTTTCCGTTCAACCAGAAGTTCTTGAATTCGTAGTCGAAGGTCTCGTAGTACGTGGAATCGTCGAACGACGTGGTGGTCAGCGGCAGCCCCGCCTTGTAGCGCTGAACCTTCTCTTTGATGGCGTCCGAGAGCCGCAGGTCGTGCCGGTTCGCGAGCCAGAACGGCGTGTCTTCGCGCGACGTGGTGAAATAGTGCGCCTGGACGAAATCTCGGCAGTCGTCGAACATGTGGACGATCTCGGCGTTGAATGCGTCGGTCAACCGTGGGTCGAACGAGGTATCGGGGAAGTGCTTCACGAGCTGGTAAAGCGCCGCGTAGATGAAGTAGATTCCCGTCGATTCCAGGGGCTCCAAAAAGCACGACGACAGCCCGATAGAGACGCAGTTGTTGACCCACGCCCGCCCGTTGCGCCCGACCCGGAACTTGATCTGGTTGAGCGGCTGCTTGTCCGAGAGGCCCCAGAGGTTGAGGAAGTCGGCGGTGGCCTGGTCGCGCGAGGTGAACTTGCTCGAGAAGACGTAGCCGCTGCCAAACCGGCCCAGCATCGGAATCTTCCAGGTCCACCCCGAGTTCATGGCGATCGCGGAGGTGTACGGCTCGATCCCCACGCGCGCGTCGGCGTTGGGCACGGCGCTGGCGACCGCGCTGTCGCACAGCAGGTAGTCGGACATGTCAATGAAGGGCTCCTTCAGGGCCTGGTTGATCAAGAGCCCCCGCATGCCGGAGCAGTCGATGAACAGGTCCGCCTCCAGCGTCCGCCCCTCCTTGGTGGACAGGCTGGAGATGTAGCCGCGGTCGTTCAGGTGAACCTCCACGACCTCGTCGACCACGCGGTTCACCCCGCGTTCGATGGCCCAGCGCTTCAAGAAGTCGGCCACCAGGTGCGCGTCGAAGTGCCACGCGTGGGACATCTGGCGGGTGCCGTCGGGCAGGCACGGTGCTAGCTTGCCGTCGAGCGCCCCGGGCTGCGGGTAGCAGGCGTACTCCATCGGCTGCTGGAAGCCCTGTTCGCGCTTGCGCAGCCAGTAGTGGGTAAGCGGCACGCCGTCGCAGTTCGGCACGCTGCCGAACAAATGGTAGAAGTAATCGTCGCGCGAGCGGTCGGGAGACTTCCTCCAGTTCACGAACTTGATGGCGGCCTTGAACGCGCCGTTCACCTGGGGCATCCACTCCCGCTCCGGTATCCCGAGGAAGTCGAAGAACACCTTCTGCAAACTCGGGATGGTCGCCTCGCCCACGCCGATCCGGGGGATCGCGGTAGATTCGATGAGCGTAATGTTCGCCTGCTGTTGGAGCGCCCGGACGAGGTACGAGGCGGCCATCCAGCCCGCGGTGCCGCCGCCCACGATGACGATATTCTTGATCGGGTTGCTCATGATACTCTTCTCATGGGATTTAAAACCTGAATGGATAGTGCCGCCTTATCGAGCTGAACTCGCGACTCGTCCGGTAACGCGTCATAACGTGTCTGGCTCATCACGACAAATGACACCGGGAAGGCATAGTGAATCGCAGCGAAGTTCGGCAACTCTGCGTGAAAAGACCTTCCAACCGCCCCATCGCCTGACGACAGCACACCGTCCAGCGCACCGGTCCGCAGCAGCGGACGCACTGGCCCCTCTGACAAGGCTGCCTTTCGGGCGCCAGCCACGTCTCCAGGGCAATGGAGGACGTCCCTCTACGCAATATCCGGACATCCTTGCCTGCATCCCCAGAGTTTGATCTGAGGCTGTTCCCCTCTGAATTCAAATAGAAGCACAATTGAACAATGCGAGGCGCCCATCGTATCGGCGGCACAGCGTGTAAGCGATGCCGCATCAACAGATTGACTTGCCGATACGGCAATCGCCATTAGTGCATCGAGATGCTCAGGCAACACCATAGCAGTGTTCACGATGGCACACCTCGCAAAATTTCATATCAATCTCAATTGATCCAGAGAAATACTCAATCCCGGCAAATATCGGCGAAATATTTTATAAAAATCGATTTACTTTTCTTTAAACAAAGAAATTAACTTTTTCATTTATAGCGTACGCCGACGAATTTCTTGTCTAAAAATGCGAAATGAAAGACTGAATTCACAGGAAAGCATAAAGTCGTCACCATTTCTGAAACAAAGATGTCAACCTTGGCGCATTTCGGCGGTCTTGACCTGCTCCCGCATTTAGTACGGTGACGGTGTAGAGTCCGTTCCAGAGATGTCGATGGCGGTCGAAATCCGCGCTTTTCCGGCGGCGTCATAGATTGGCGGCACGGCGCACGCATAAAAATAGAAATTGCGAATACGGCCGATGCGGGACGAGCAAGTGGTTGATGCGGGGCGCGACGTAAGGAGCCCATAGGGCGACTGGAGACGCGCCCCGCATCGCATTGAGCCGGGCGCATGGTAGAAAGGCGTTTGCCGAAGAAGAACAGCAGGTGCGGCACCGGCCTCAACCGCCAAGTCCAGATCGGCGCCGCACCTCCACAAGGTATCCAGATGGCAGGCCCATCGGCCGGCCGGAGAGCCGTGTGAGCTGCCAGTATCGCATTGCTCGCGCGGCCCGTCGACCTCGGTCGACTCCTCGTCTTTGGCGTTCGACAGGAACCGCCAATGCCGCAGCCCACGGGCCGCTTGTATTTGTGCGCCCGCTGCCGGGCGCAGGTCTTCATCTGCCGCCGTTGCGATCGCGGCAATCGATACTGCCGTGACTGCGCCGTCGACGCACGCCGCGACAGCGTACGCGAGGCCGGACGTCGCTATCAGCGAACCCGCCGTGGACGATTCGCTCACGCGACCAGAGCCCGACGTTACCGGACCCGACGCAAATTCGTGACGCATCAGGGTTCACCCACTTCCCCCGCCGATGATGTACTGCAACCGGACCTCGACGCCGCCGTTGCACTTGCCAACGCCGCCACGCGTGCGGCGGCG
>NZ_LOVS01000094.1:0-2167 GCF_001523835.1 Burkholderia sp. ABCPW 14
CTTCAGATTGATCTGCTCGCGCAGCGGTTGGCGGAAGAAATCTCCCTCTGTCACCGGCAACTTCGGACCCATCCACACCTCGTCAGGATTTGCAGGATTCACGCGTCAATATGCCTGCTTCCTGCAATTCCAACAACACCGTTTCGGCATCACAGCCTTTCCGTATAAGCCGTCCAGGATTGTTCAGGTTCGACTCATTACAGCTTGACTTAATTGTTCTTACGATTGCCGCGCACGGCCAGCCGAGCATATTCATGCCCAACGGAGAACGAATCCTACCGGCCTCATTCCGCACAAACCATTGCCCACAATGGTTTCCAGTCATTTTTGTCGGCGCAGGACATAATCCTGCCTCCCTCCGCGGCGACCCATCTTGGTCATTCGTAAAAATCGGAAATTATTCCATTAACGATGATTGACACTAAAAATACGTATTTTTGACATTTCTTATCAGTTCCCTTAATCACCTCACAAATAGAATCGCCGCAAGGCTGAATTCTTAAGCGATCGAAGTGTGTTCGAGCTTCCCGGATAGTTCGGTGAGCCAGTCAGCCGGCAGAGATCGTCAGACAAAACAACGGTGCGCATTCGACCAATCGATCCGGTGAAAAGGGAGCGGGGATGAACAAGATCTATAAGACCATTTGGTGTGAAACCACGCAGAGCTGGGTGGCGGTGTCCGAACACGCGAATGGGAAGCGCGGCGGCACGGCATCGGCCGTCTCGACGTCTTCGTCGCTCGGCGTCTGGACGCGGCTGCGCGGGATCTCGCTCGCGGCCGCAGCGGCGATCGGCTTCGCTTTCTTCGGAACGCCGGACGCACTCGCGCAATCGAACTCCGCGATGTGCGCGAACTACTACAACGGCTTGACCACGTCCTACACCGGATACGGGGCCAGCGCCTCCCTCCTCTCGCCTTGCACGAACGGAATCGGATCGTGGACGGGCGGCGTCACGCCCGGCATGTCGAGCGACTGGATCGGCCTGACCGCCAACGACACGCAGATCGTCCTGAACGGCAGCACCGGCAACATCTACTTCCGCACGGGCGGCACGAACGGCAACACGTTGACGATGAGCAACGTCGCGGGCTCGGGGCCGACGGGCGGCGTCCTGCTGTCGGGCGTGGCGGCGGGCGCCGTCACGGCGACCAGCTCGCAGGCGATCAACGGCAGCCAGCTCTACTCGCTGTCGACGTCGGCTTCGACGGGCATCAGCTCGCTGTCGAGCAGCATGTCGTCCTTCAACAGTTCGATTTCGTCGCTGTCCACCGGACTTTCGTCGACGAACAGCAGCGTCGCTTCGCTGTCGACTTCGACTTCGACCGGCATCGGCTCGCTGTCCACTGGACTGAGCACCACCAACAGCAATGTCGCTTCGCTGTCGACCTCCACGTCGACGGGGCTTTCGTCGGCCAATAGCTCCATCGCTTCGTTGTCCACGTCGACCTCGACCGGTATCGGCTCGCTTTCGAGCGGCCTGAGCACCACCAACAGCAATGTCGCTTCGTTGTCGACCTCGACTTCGACCGGCATCAGCTCGCTGTCCACCGGATTGAGCACCACCAACAGCAACGTCACCTCGCTGTCGACTTCGACATCGACCGGCCTCTCGTCGGCCAACAGCTCCATCGCTTCGCTGTCCACCTCGACTTCGACCGGCATCGGTTCGCTGTCCACCGGATTGAGCACCACCAACAGCAACGTCACCTCGCTGTCGACTTCGACATCGACCGGCCTCTCGTCGGCCAACAGTTCCATCGCTTCGTTGTCCACCTCGACTTCGACCGGCATCGGTTCGCTGTCCACCGGACTGAGTACGACCAACAGCAACGTTGCGTCGCTGTCGACCTCTACGTCGACGGGGCTTTCGTCGGCCAATAGCTCCATCTCGTCGCTGTCCACCTCGACTTCTACCGGCATCGGCTCGCTGTCCACTGGACTGAGCACCACCAACAGCAATGTCGCCTCGCTGTCGACCTCCACGTCGACGGAGCTTTCGTCGGCCAATAGCTCGATCACTTCGTTGTCCACGTCGACCTCGACCGGCATCGGCTCGCTTTCGAGCGGCCTGAGCACCACCAACAGCAACGTCACCTCGCTGTCGACTTCGACATCGACCGGTCTCTCGTCGGCCAATAGCTCGATCGCTTCGTTGTCCACCTCGA
>NZ_LOVS01000095.1:0-40978 GCF_001523835.1 Burkholderia sp. ABCPW 14
CCCCCGACCCCCGACCACCCCAATCCAGCCCCTCAAAATCCCCCGAAACCCCGCGCGGGGCCAGACCGGGCCCGTGTGGCCGGTATGTTAGAATCCACAAGTTTCCCTCTTCGGCTTCACCTTTCCGCATGCCGCTACCCGAGCCCGTACCCCGACAGTTGCGCCATCGCCGCGCAATTCGAGCGGAAGCCTACGAGCGCGCCGACGGCTTGTGGGACATCGAAGCCTGCCTGACCGATCACAAGCCGCGTGACGTCACGCTGGCGTCGGGCGTCAGGCCGGACGGCCTGCCGATCCACGAACTCTGGTTGCGCGTGACGATCGATCGCGAACTCAACATCGTCGACGCCGACGCGTCGTCGGACTGGGTGCCCTATTCCGGTCAATGCGAAACCGCCAAACCCGCCTACCGCGTCCTCATCGGACTCAATCTCTTCCGCCATTTCCGTCGCGACGTCTCCCGGCTGCTGTCGGGCGTTGCCGGCTGCTCGCACCTGACCGAGCTGTGCGGGGTGTTGCCGACGGCCGTGATCCAGGCGTTCGCGGGCGACGTATGGGATGTGCGCGAGCAGTTGGGCGGCGAAGCCGACGGGCGCGATCGCGCGGCGGCCGAGCCGCCGTTCCAGCTCGGCCGCTGTCACGCGCTGCGGTTCGACGGAGAAGCGGTTCGGCAGTTCTATCCGCGTTGGTACGGCGCGAGCCGCTCCGCGCGCGAAGGCTCGGACGGTGCGAAGGAATGAGAGCGGACGCTTAAATCGTAAGAAGAAGCGATCGTCAATCGACTTTTTTTAGCCAACTCACAGACTGAAGGAATCACGCATGAAGATTCACGAGTACCAGGGCAAGGAAATCCTGCGGAAATTCGGAGTCGCGGTACCGCGCGGCAAGCCGGCGTTCTCGGTGGACGAGGCCGTCAAGGTGGCGGAAGAGCTGGGCGGCCCGGTCTGGGTCGTCAAGGCCCAGATTCATGCGGGCGGCCGCGGCAAGGGCGGCGGCGTGAAGGTCGCGAAGTCGCTCGAGCAAGTGCGCGAATACGCGAACCAGATCCTCGGCATGCAGCTGAAGACGCACCAGACCGGTCCGGAAGGCCAGAAGGTCAACCGTCTGCTGATCGAAGAAGGCGCGGACATCAAGAAGGAGCTGTATGTCGGCATCGTGATCGACCGCGTGTCGCAGAAGGTCGTCGTGATGGCGTCGAGCGAAGGCGGCATGGACATCGAGGAAGTCGCGGAAAAGACGCCGGAAGCGATCCACAAGGTCGCCGTCGAGCCGTCGACGGGCCTGCAGGATGCGCAAGCCGACGATCTCGCGAAGAA
Source organism: Burkholderia sp. ABCPW 14 (assembly GCF_001523835.1). Classification (NCBI taxonomy): domain Bacteria; kingdom Pseudomonadati; phylum Pseudomonadota; class Betaproteobacteria; order Burkholderiales; family Burkholderiaceae; genus Burkholderia; species Burkholderia sp. ABCPW 14. Next base: position 1,317 of record NZ_LOVS01000095.1, read on the forward strand.
AATCGGCGTGCCGGACGCATCGATCCCGCAAGCGCGCGAAATCCTGAAGGGCCTGTACAAGTCGTTCTGGGAAACGGACGCGTCGCTCGCCGAAATCAACCCGCTCGTGCTGACGGGCGACGGCAAGGTGATCGCGCTCGACGCGAAGTTCAACTTCGATTCGAACGCGCTGTTCCGCCATCCGGAAATCGTTGCGTACCGCGATCTGGACGAAGAAGATCCGGCTGAAATCGAAGCGTCGAAGTTCGACCTCGCATACATCTCGCTCGACGGCAACATCGGCTGCCTCGTGAACGGCGCGGGTCTCGCGATGGCGACGATGGACACGATCAAGCTGTTCGGCGGCGAGCCGGCCAACTTCCTCGACGTCGGCGGCGGCGCGACGACCGAGAAGGTCACCGAAGCGTTCAAGCTGATGCTGACGAACCCGGGCCTGAAGGCGATCCTCGTGAACATCTTCGGCGGCATCATGCGCTGCGACGTGATCGCGGAAGGCGTGATCGCCGGCTCGAAGGCCGTGAACCTGAACGTGCCGCTCGTCGTGCGCATGAAGGGCACGAACGAAGACCTCGGCAAGAAGATGCTCGCCGAATCCGGCCTGCCGATCATCTCGGCGGACAGCATGGAAGAAGCGGCGCAGAAGGTCGTCGCCGCGGCTGCGGGCAAGTAACGAGCGCCCGCACCTGGCGCTGCGCGCCGGGCCCCCGATGGGGGCAAGAAAACGCGGGGCAGCCCGGCGTTTTCTTGAGCGCATCATTGAAACGCATGGCGGCGCGGTTTCTCTCGCGACGCCGATCGAACAGAGGTCAATACATGTCGATTCTGATCAACAAAGACACGAAGGTCATCACGCAGGGCATCACCGGCAAGACCGGCCAGTTCCACACGCGCGCCTGCCGTGAATACGCAAACGGCCGCGAAGCGTTCGTCGCGGGCGTGAACCCGAAGCGCGCCGGCGAAGATTTCGAAGGCATTCCGATCTACGCGAGCGTCAAGGAAGCGAAGGCCGAAACCGGCGCGACCGTGTCGGTCATCTACGTGCCGCCCGCGGGCGCCGCTGCGGCGATCTGGGAAGCGGTCGAAGCCGATCTCGATCTCGCGATCTGCATCACGGAAGGCATCCCCGTCCGCGACATGATCGAAGTGAAGGACCGCATGCGCCGCGAAGGCCGCAAGACGCTCCTGCTCGGGCCGAACTGCCCGGGCACGATCACGCCGGATGAGCTGAAGATCGGCATCATGCCGGGCCACATCCACCGCAAGGGCCGCATCGGCGTCGTGTCGCGTTCGGGCACGCTGACGTACGAAGCGGTTGCGCAACTGACGGCGCTCGGCCTCGGCCAATCGTCGGCAGTCGGCATCGGCGGCGATCCGATCAACGGTTTGAAGCACATCGACGTGATGAAGATGTTCAACGACGATCCGGATACGGATGCGGTCGTGATGATCGGTGAAATCGGCGGTCCGGACGAAGCCAACGCGGCTCAGTGGATCAAGGACAACATGAAGAAGCCGGTCGTCGGTTTCATCGCGGGCGTCACGGCGCCTCCGGGCAAGCGCATGGGCCACGCCGGCGCGCTGATCTCGGGCGGTGCGGACACGGCCGAAGCGAAGCTGGAAATCATGGAAGCGTGCGGCATCACGGTCACGCGCAATCCGTCGGAGATGGGCCGCCTGCTGAAGGCAGCACTGTAAGCATCGGTTTCATCGCCACGAAAAACGCCGGTTCTGCCGGCGTTTTTTGTTATGCTCGCGCAATCGTTTCGTAAGCCCCGCCCGGACGGCCGGGCGCGATCGGAACGCACGCGTTCGCCCGCCCGTCTCACTTCCTTTGCTTCGCTCTCATGCTCGAATTCTTCGCCTCGCTCCATTGGGGCGCTGTCGTCCAGATCATCGTCATCGATATCCTGCTCGGCGGCGACAACGCGGTCGTGATCGCGCTCGCTTGCCGCAACCTGCCCGCGCAACAGCGCGTGCGCGGCGTGCTGTGGGGGACGGCCGGTGCGATCGTGCTGCGCGTCGTGCTGATCGCGTTCGCGGTGCTGCTGCTCGACGTGCCGCTCCTCAAGTTCGCGGGCGGCGTGCTGCTGCTGTGGATCGGCGTGCGGCTGATGGCGCCCGCCGCCGACGCGCACGACAACATCAAGCCCGCCGACAAGCTGTGGGAGGCGGTGAAGACGATCGTGATCGCCGACGCGGTGATGAGCCTCGACAACGTGATCGCGATTGCGGGCGCGGCCGAGCAGGCGGATCCGGGACACCGGATCGCGCTCGTGATCTTCGGCCTGATCGTCAGCATTCCGATCATCGTCTGGGGCAGCACGCTCGTCCTCAAACTGCTCGACCGTTTCCCGATCTTCATCACGCTCGGCGCGGCGCTCCTCGGCTGGATCGCGGGCGGGCTGATGGTCAACGATCCGGCAGGCGATCGCTGGCCGCTTCTCGACACGCCTGCCGCGATCTACGGCGCGAGCCTGGCGGGCGCGCTCTTCGTCGTGATCGCCGGGTATGCGCTGAAGAAGCGCCGCGCGATGTCCGGGGCGGCGAATTCGCACTGACTGACACCGGCGCTTCGCGGCGTCGGCCGTTCGGCCGACTGCCCGCGTTGCCGCCCGCTGGCTACGATCGACACGCCTGCCGCTTTCGGCGGGCGTGTTTCGTTTTCGGAGCCTGTCATGAACGAATTTTTTTCCGTTTTATCGCCGTTTGCGTCGCTGATGCTGCCGCGAGCGGATGGCGCGCGCGGCCTGCGCCGGGTGTGGCGCGCGTCGAAGCGTGCGGTGCGCGGGCGCGGTTTCACGCTGATCGAATTGATGATCGTGCTCGCGATCGTCGGCGTCGTCGCTGCGTACGCGATTCCCGCGTATCAGGACTATCTCGCGCGCAGCCGGGTCGGCGAGGGGCTTGCGCTGGCCGCGTCCGCGCGGCTCGCGGTCGCGGAAAACGCGGCGAGCGGCAGCGGTTTTTCGGGCGGCTACGTGTCGCCGCCGGGCACGCGCAACGTCGAGTCGATTCGCGTCGACGACGACACCGGGCAGATCGTCGTCGCGTTTACGTCGCGTGTCGCGGCGTCGGGCGCGAATACGCTCGTGCTCGTGCCGTCGGCGCCGGATCAGGCGGAGACGCCGACGGCGCGCGTCGCGCTGTCGAAAGGCGCCGTCCAGGTGGGGGCGATCACGTGGGAGTGCTTTGTCGACGGCAAGACGTCGTCGTCGCTGCCCGCGCCGGGCGCCGGGCCGATGCCGAGCGATGCGCCGACGCTGGCCGGCAAGCTCGCGCCGCCGGAGTGCCGAGCGTGACGTTCGGCGGCGAATAGTGGCGAGTAGCGGCGAGTAGCGGCGAAGTGCCGGGGCGGGCGCGGGGTGTGCTGGAGCACGGCTGCCGGACGACGACGAACTGTCCGGCATTCGTGCACCGCGATGGTGCGTAGCATGACGGCCGTGCGCAACTGGCGCCCCGCGCCCGCACAGCGGGAGGTTTTTTTTGTATAGTGCGCCGGTTGCTGACACCCGGTTCGCTCATGCCTTCCTCTTTTCTGCGTTCTTTGTCGCTGATCGCGCTTGCAGTCGCTCTGATTCTGCCGTATGCGGTCACGAACCACACGTATCCGATTCCGACGTTCTATTCCGAATTCGCCGCGTTCGCGATGTATTGGGTGCTCGGCGCGACCGTCGTCCTGCTCGTGAAAGCCGAGCGGTCCGCGCAGCCGTTCGCGGTGCCGGCGGCGCTCGTCGCGCCGCTCGGCTTCGGTGCGGTGCTGCTCGCGCAGGTCGCGCTGCTGCCGTTGCGTCAGCCTTCGATGAACTGGCTCGCGACGGGCTACCTGCTCGGCGCGCTCGTCGCGATGCAGTCGGGCTATGCGCTCGCGCGCGCGAACATGGTCGACATGGTCGCGAGAATGATCGCGGGCGCGACGATCGTCGGCGGCGTCTTCGCCGTCGCCTGCCAGTTCGTGCAGCTGTTCCATCTGGAGACGACGTTCTCGCCGTTCGTCGTGTCATACGGCGTGACCGTCGATCGCCGGCCGTACGGCAACATGGCGCAGGCGAACCACCTCGCGACCTACATCGCGTTCGCGCTCGCGGGCGCGCTGTATCTCGTGCAGACGCGCCGCATGCCGGTGTTCGCGTGGGCGGTGCTGTCGGCGTTCCTGTCCGTCGGGCTCGCGCTCACCGTGTCGCGCGGGCCGTGGCTGCAGGTCGGCGTGATGGTCGTCGCCGGCTTCTGGGTGGCGTTCGCGCAGGCGCGGCGCGATCCGGCCACGAGCCGCATGCGCGCATGGGCGATTCCGGTCGTGCTCGGCGCGTTGTTCGTCGCGGTCAATGTCGCCGTGCGCTGGGTGAACGTGCACTACCACCTCGGCCTTGCCGAGTCGGCCGCCGACCGCATGCGCGACGCCGGCCAGATCGCGCCGCGCCTCGCGCTCTGGAAGTACGGCCTGACGATGTTCCGCGAGCATCCGCTGCTCGGCGTCGGCTGGGGCGAATTCCCGATCCATCAGTTCGAGCTCGTGCGCAAGCTGGGCGGCGTCGAGATCGCGAACAACTCGCACGACATCTTCATCGATCTGCTCGCGAAGTCCGGCTTGCTCGGCCTCGGCGTGCTGGTCGTCGCGCTCGTCGCGTGGTTCGTGCGCGCGCTGCGCGTGCCGCATACCGAGAGCCGCGTGTTCGGCTTCGCGCTCGTCGGCATTTTGCTGATGCACGCGCTCGTCGAGTACCCGCAGCAGTACACGTTTTTCCTGCTGCCCGTGATGTTCGTGGTCGGCCTGCTCGAGACGAAGCCGCTCCGCGTGCTGCCGAGCCGTGCGGCGTTCGCGCTGTTCGCTGCGCTGTCGGTTGCGGGGCTCGCGTCGCTGTACCCGGTGATGCGCGACTACCAGCGCGCGGAAGTGCTGTACTACGGCACGAATCCGGCCGAGCAGTACCGCGACGATCCGTCATTCCTGTTCGGCGCGTGGGGCGACTATGGCGCGGCGACGCTGCTGACGATTTCGCGCGACAACCTGCAGGCGAAGCTCGCCGCGCACGAACGGGCGATCGCGCTCTTGCCGGGCGAGACCGTGCTGCGCCGCTACGCGGTGCTGCAGGCGCTCGACGGCCGCGAAGCCGACGCGCTCGACACGGTCGAACGGCTGCGCGTGTTCGCGCAAGAGCTGCGCGACTGGCCGGTGCAGCTCGCGGCGTTGTACAAGCTGCTTGACGACCAGCCGTCGCTGAAGCCTTTCAAGGCGTCGCTCGTGTCGAAGTACGGGACGCCGGCCGCCAACATGTCCGCCGAGGACGAGGAAGACGACAGCGACGATTGATCGCGGGTGGGCGCGAAACGGAACGATCGAAGAAACCGCCGCTTTTTGCGGCGGTTTTTATTGGGAGGGCACGCCGGCGTCGTGATCGAACGATGCGGCGGGCGCGATGCGCGCGCCGGCATTTCGTCATGCGGGCGGCACGAGGCGCGTTGCGTCGCCGCGGCATCGCACCGTGTGCAAGGCATGCGTCGACGTCGCTTCGCCGATGCATGCGCAGACGAAGCAAGCCGCCGTTACAAGAAACCGCCGCAAGAAACCGCCGCGAGCAGCTGCTTTCCCCGCCACGCCCTGACAGGCGACGTTAAGCAGTGTCAAATCGCGCCGCATTCGCGCACGACGAGCCGGCACGAGCGGATGCGCGTCGCATCGTTCGGGTATGCTTGGGCGCGGTATTTCATCGACTGGAATGAATCCTTGCCCTGAGAGGAAGCCCATGAAAACGCGTACCCATCATATTGCCGCGGCAGGCATCCTGATTGCCAGCATCGCGTCGTTCTCGACCGCGCACGCGCAACTCGGCGACTTGCTGAAGCAAGGCACCGACAGCGGCGCGGGCGGCGTCGCGAGCGCGCTCGGCAATCTCGGCGGCGCGGGCGGCGCCGCGTCGGCCGGCTCGCTGCTGTCACCCGGCAGCACCGGCAACGTCGCGGGCTTGCTGCAGTTCTGCATCAAGAACAACTATCTCGGCGACGGCGGTGCGTCGTCGGTCAAGGACGCGCTGATGAGCAAGCTGGGTGGCGGCGTCACGTCGGACAGCCGCTACGCGAGCGGCGCGAACGGGATTGTCGACGCCGGCAACGGTCGCACGCTCGACCTGAGCGGCGGGCAGAGCTTCAAGCAGCAGTTGACGAAGCAGGTCTGCGACAAGGTGCTGTCGCAGGCGAAGTCGCTGCTGTAAGCGGGACGCCGGCGCCGTGTCGCCGGAGCGGGTGGCCCGCGATCGAGGCGCGCTGCCGACGCGATGCGCGTCGGCGAACGCCCGGAATCGCGCGCGGCGCTCGGTATTGGGCGCTGGTGCGAATGAAGCATGGATAAGAATGGATAAGAAGCGGGGTGCGGAATCGCGCGGCGTGCGTAACGCGGGCGCTGACGAATGACGCAATCGACGGCGCGGACTGACCAGAACCAGAACGAACATGAAGACTTATTCGACGTACCTGACGCTTCCTCTTGCCGCGTCGCTGCTCGCCGGCTGCGCGGCGTTCGCGCCGCGGGACACGGCGAAGCTCGAATGCACGATGCCCGTCGCAGTGTATCCGGGCAGCGCGAAGCCGCTCGAGCGCCGGGCGACCGTGCTCGTGCGCGCGATGATCACGGCGTCTGGCAATGCGGAGAACGTCACGGTCACGACGAGCAGCCGGAATGCCGCCGCGGACCGTGCGGCCGTGGAAGCGATGTCGAAGGTCGCGTGCTCGCAGACGCCCGCGCGCGGCGGCGAGCCCTATCCGTTTACGCTGACGCGGCCGTTCGTATTCGAGCCGACGGCGAAGGCCGCGCGGTGACGCGCATCGAGTGCGCCGTCGCGGGCGGCGACGGGCATGCCTCGTTGCGCGTCGCTGTTCCAACCCGAAGCGCCTTGTCGAGCGAAGCCTCGATCGCTGCGTGACGCGCATCCACCCGAATTCGGCGGTGCGCTAGCTAACGGTTTTGCGGCAGGCAGGCCGGTGTTACGCGCCGGCCTCGCCAGCCTTCCAGTCCCCCGACTTCCCGCCGCGTTTCTCCCTGACGCTCACGTCGGTGATCGTCATCCCGCGATCGACTGCCTTGCACATGTCGTAGACAGTCAGCAGCCCGACCTGCACTGCGCTCAGCGCCTCCATCTCGACGCCCGTGCGTCCGAACGTCTCGACCTGCGCGCTGCAGCGCACGCCGGGCAGCGCGTCGTCGAACTCGAACTCGACCGCGACGCGAGTGAGCGCGAGCGGGTGGCAGAGCGGAATCAGATCGGCGGTGCGCTTCGCCCCCTGGATCGCCGCGATCCGCGCGACGCCGAGCACGTCGCCTTTCTTCGCACGTCCTTCGCGAATCAGCGCGAGCGTGTCGGGCAGCATCCGGATCGCGCCGCGCGCCACCGCGATGCGCTTCGTTTCCTGCTTGTCGCCGACGTCGACCATGTGCGCGTGGCCGGCAGCGTCGAAGTGTGTGAATCCAGACATGTCGTGCTCCGTTAGAGGGCGCCTATCATAGCAGCGCGGCTCGTCGAGCGATTCGAGCGGTGTGCGTCGGCGTCGCGCGAACGGCGGCCGGTGCGCCGTTACAATGATGCAGCTCCATCGATCATTACGCCACGGCCGCCCTGATCCTTGTCCATGCGCGTCAAACCGTTGCTCGTCATGTCGCTGTCCGCGGCGCTCGCCCTGCCGTCCGGCGGCTACGCTCAGCCGCGCGCCGATGCTCCGCCGCTCGAATCCGCTCCCGCCACCGCCACCGCCACCGCCACCGCCACCGCCACCGCCACCGCCACCGCCACCGCCGAGGCCGTGCCGTTCGCGCCCGACGCGATCTCGACCGTGCCGTCCGGCATCGCGCCCGGCGTGTTCGGCACGTACGGCGGCGCGGAGAGCCGGCTGTCCGATCCGGCGTCCGGCACGCCCAGTTTGCGCGCGCCGCTTCGATCGCTGCAACTGCCGGATCTCGGCGACGGCTCGGGCGGATCGCTGACGCCGCAGGCAGAGCGCCGTCTCGGCGAGCGCGTGATGCGCGAGGTGCGGCGCGATCCCGACTATCTCGACGACTGGCTCGTGCGCGACTACCTGAATTCGGTCGCGGCGAAGCTGTCGGCGGCGGCCGCCGCGCAGTTCATCGGCGGCTACATGCCCGACTTCGATCTGTTCGCGATGCGCGACCCGCAGATCAACGCGTTTTCGCTGCCGGGCGGTTTCATCGGCATCAACAGCGGGCTCGCCGCGACGACGCAGACGGAATCCGAACTCGCGTCGGTGATCGGCCACGAGATGGGGCACGTGCTGCAGCGGCATATCGCGCGGATGATCGTGGCAAGCGAGAAGAGCGGCTACGCGGCGCTCGCGACGATGCTGTTCGGCGTGCTCGCGGGCATCCTCGCGCGCAGCGGCGATCTCGGCGGCGCGATCGCGATGGGCGGTCAGGCGTTCGCGGTCGACAGCCAGTTGCGGTTCTCGCGCACGGCCGAGCGCGAAGCGGACCGCGTCGGCTTTCAGCTGCTCGCGGGCGCCGGCTACGATCCGTACGGGATGCCGGGCTTCTTCGAACGGCTCGAACGCGCGTCGATGGGCGACGCGGGCGTGCCCGCGTACGCGCGCACGCATCCGCTGACGGGCGAGCGGATCGCCGACATGGACGATCGCGCGCGCCGCGCGCCGTACAAGCAGCCGCGGCAGTCGCCGGAGTACGGCTTCGTGCGCGCGCGTCTGCGGATGCTGCAGAACCGCTCGCCGACCGATTACGCGAACGAGGTGCGGCGGATGCGCGCCGAGCTCGACGACAGGATCGCGCCGAACGTCGCGGCGAATTGGTACGGGATCGCGCTGGGCGAGATGCTGGGCAGCCGCTACGACGACGCGGACCGCGCGCTCGCGGCGGCGCGCGACGCGTTCACGCGCATGGCCGCCCGCGAGGGCGACTCGGCGCGCAGCTCGCCAAGCCTCGACGTGCTCGCGGCGGAGATCGCGCGCCGCGCGGGCCGCACCGACGACGCGGTGCAACTCGCCGCCGCCGCGCAGCGGCGCTGGCCGGGCTCGCACGCGGCGATCGCCGCGCATCTGCAGGCGCTCCTTGCCGCGCGTCGCTACGCGCAGGCGCAGACGCTCGCGCAGTCCGAAGCGAGCGCCGATTCCGGCCAGCCGGATTGGTGGAATTATCTCGCGCAGGCTAGCCTCGGCAACGGCGATGCGGTGACGCAGCGCCGTGCGCTCGCGGAGAAATTCGCGCTCGAAGGCGCGTGGCCGTCGGCGATCCGGCAACTGCGCGAGGCGCGCGACATCAAGTCGGCCAGTTTCTACGAGCAGTCGATCATCAGCGCGCGGCTGCACGAGTTCGAGGCGCGCTACAAGGAAGAGCGGGAAGAAGACAAGGACAGCAAGCGCGGCTGACGCGCGGCGCCGCGGCCGGCCCGCCGGGCGTCCGCCCCTACAACCGGGCCTCTTTTCCCGGCGACGTCGAACGACGCGCCGCGCGCGGACCCGAATCTTCCCGCGCGTCAGTCCGCCGCCTGACCGCCCACGCGCGCGGCCGGGCTCGCGACGAACCGGAACCGCCGCGCGACGTCGTCGCGCCGGATCGGCTCGAGCGGCAGGTCGACGCCGCCGCCGAGGTGCAGCACGCCGTGTGCGCCGTCGTCGTCGAGGTCCGCATGATCGGCGAAGAGCCCGAGATCGTGATCGTGCAGCGCGGCGGCGCGCGGCGGCGTCGACGCGTCGGCGAACAGCACGCCGCCCGCGTCGTCGAGCCACGCGCGCGCCGGCTCGAATGCGCGGCCCGTATGGTCGGTGAGCGCGATGCGCGCCGGATCGTCGCGATCGGCCGCGAGCCGGACGATCCACGGCGTGTACGCGAGCTCGACGTATACGCGCTGCGGTCCGTTCTGGAAGAACCACTGCCCGTCGGCGTCGCGTTCGTAGTTGCGGGCGATGAAGTCGATCAGCGCCGGGTGCCGGACAGGCGAGCCGAGCGCGCCCGCCGCTTGCGCCGCGTCGTCGAGCATCCGCCAGTCGCCGCGCCGGTCGAGCAACAGCCATCCGGTGCAGTGCGGGACGTTGGGCCACTTGGCGAGTGCCTGTTTGACGATGTCATCCATGATCGGTGAAGCCTGAGCAGAAATCGAAGATGCGGGTCGGCAGCCAGTCGATGCGTCCCGGAAACGGGCCCGTCATGAAGCCCGCGTGGCCGCCGTGCTCGGGCTGGTCGAGCATGACCGCGCGCGACACGTCGCGCGGGCCGGGCAGCGCCGACGCCGGCAGGAACGGATCGTTGCGCGCATTGAGGATCAGCGTCGGCACGTCGATCGCCGCGAGGAGCGGGCGCGTCGTCGCCCGCGTCCAGTAGTCGTTCGCGTCGACGAAGCCGTGCAGCGGCGCGGTCACGACGTCGTCGAAGTCGTGCATCGTGCGCGCGGCGAGCATCGTCTCCTTGTCGAAGAGCCTCGGGTATTGCTCGAGCTTGAGGAGCGCCTTCAGCTTCAGCGTCTTCAGGAAGCTGTGCGTGTAGACCATCGAGAAGCCTTGCGACAGCGCGCGGCCGCCCGCGTGGATGTCGATCGGCGTCGAGACCGCCGCGGCCGCCGTGACGATCGACGTATCGCCGCGCCGCTCGCCGAGCCAGCGCAGCAGCACGTTGCCGCCGAGCGATACGCCGACCGCGACGATCGGTCCGCGATGGCTTTTCGCGAGCCGCCGCAGGATCCAGTCGACTTCGGCGCTGTCGGCGAGGTGATAGAAGCGCGGCATCCGGTTCATTTCGCCGCTGCAACTGCGGAAATGCGGGACGACGCCGTGCCAGCCGCGCGCGCGCGCGGCCGCCATCAGCACGCGTGCGTAATGTGAATCGGAGTTGCCTTCGAGGCCGTGGAACAGCACGGCGAGCGGCGCGTTCGGCTCGGGCGCCGCACCGTCCGGATAGGCGAGCCAGTCGATGTCGATGAAGTCGCCGTCGGGCGTGTCCCAGCGCTCGCGCCGGTATCCGACGTCCGGCCGGCGCGCGAAGAGCGCGGGGACGATCGTCTGCGCGTGGCTCGTAGGCAGCCAGAGCGGCGCGCGGTAGAGGGACGAGGCTGCCGGGCGGGCGGTCTCGTCGGCAGCGGGAAGCGGAGGAAGCGCGGTGCTCATCGCTGCAAACGCCTTGTGCTTAGTGGAGCGGCCCCTGAGCGTGGCGGATCTTCGCGGCGAACTGAGTCGCCGTCTGCTCGGGGATCGGGCTCGCGTGGATGTGTGCGATCCGCCATTCGCCGCGCTCGTGGATCATCACGTAAGTCGTGAACACCATCTGCGGCTCGGCTGTGAGATCGGCCTGCTGGTGCGCCTCCGCGACCGTGTAGACGACGGTGCCGAGGCTGTCGTAGACGCGGATGTCGAGCGGCTCGATCGTGACGGGCTGGGTCGACAGCCGTTGCGCGAACCCGCTCCTGATCTGCTCGAGGCCGTGCAGATGCGCGCCGTCTGCCCAGATACAGCTGGCGAAATCCTCGTCGATCCAGAGGACCATCAGCGCGTCGAGGTTGGCGTCGGCGATTGCCTGATAGTAGGCGTTCAGCGTATCGGCGGCGGCTTCGAAGAGGCGGGCAAAACGTGGCATCGGGTCTATCTCTCGCGCGCGGCGCGCGCCGTTTCATCAAGGCGGCCCATGCATGAGCAAGGCCGCCCGCTTACCGGTGAGTCGGGTGCGGGTGCGCGGCGCGTGACGGATGGCCTTGCGGCCGTGGCGTCAGCGCTGTCCGACGAGCATCCCGCGCAAATCGCCGAACACCTGCTCCGGGCTCAACTCGCGCAGGCACTTCAGGTGGCCGAGCGGGCATTCGCGTGCGAAGCAGGGACTGCATTCGAGATGCAGCCATTGTACCTTTGCCAGGTCCGACAGCGGGGGGGTATGACGCGGATCCGTCGACCCGTAGAGCGCGACGAGCGGCCGGCGCAGCGCTGCCGCGACGTGCATCAGCCCGGAATCGTTCGTGACGACCGCGTTCGCGCGCGCGATCAGCGCGCACGCCTCGGTGAGCGAAGTCTGGCCGCAGAGGTTGCGCACGTTCGGCGCGCGCTCGGCGATCGCCTGCGCGGCCGTCGCGTCCTTCGGCGAGCCGAGTGCGACGATCTGCGTATAGGGAAAGGACTGACTCACGCTCTGCGCGAGCGCCGCGAAGTGCTCGGGCGGCCAGCGCTTCGCCGGGCCGTACTCGGCGCCCGGGCAGAACACGACGAGCGGCTTGCGCGTATCGAGGTTGAAGCGCGCGGACACGCGCGCCGTCTCGTTCAGGTCCGCTTCGAGCCGCGGTGGCGGCAGCGTCTTGAACGACTCGGGCAGCTTCGCGCCGGGCGCGTATGCAAGCGTCGCGTAATGTTGGACCATCGGCGCGCGCTCGTCGCGCGCCTTGCTCGGATTCGCGTGGCGCACGTTGAGGAGCGCGTAGCGATGCTCGCCCGTGTAGCCGATCCTCAGCGGAATGCCGGCGAGCCACGGAATCAGCGCGGACTTCAGCGAGTTCGGCAGCACGTACGCGGCGTCGTAGCCGAGGTCGCGCAGATCGCTCGCGAGCTGCCAGCGGCGCAGCATCTGCAGCTTGCCGTGTGCGAGGTCGGTCGCGTGGACATCGTGTATCTCGGGCATCCGCTCGAGCGCGGGCGCGACCCACGTCGGGGCCACGGCGTCGATGACGACGCGGGGATGCAGTTTCTTCAGCAGCGCGAAAAGCGGCTGCGCCATCAATGCGTCACCGATCCAGTTCGGTGCGATAACCAACGCGCGACGCATCAGGTCGATTTCCGATGTCGTAATGAAGCGCGACGCTCATGCGCCGCGCTCGGGTTGCGGGGGAGGGGCGGCGCGTGCCGGTCGGGCCGGCCGCGCCGCGTCGGGCGGAACAGCCGCCGCGCGCTCAATGATGGCCGCGGACGATTTCGCCTTCGCGCAGCTTGTAGCGCGTGCCGCAGTACGGGCAGCGCGCTTCGCCGTGCGAGACGTCGATGAACACGCGCGGATGCGCGCTCCAGCGCGGCATCGCGGGGTTCGGGCAGTAGGCGGGCAGATCGTTGGCCGTCAGTTCGATGAGCGGCATTTCCTTGATTTCACTCATGGGGCTTTCTCGTTATGGCGATGGCGAGCGGCGTGCGCCCGGTGTCGGGCGCGCGGCGCGCTCAAATCTGGGTGAGCCAGTCCGCGTGCTTCGCGCTCTTGCCGTTCACGACGTCGAAGAACGCGCTCTGCAGCGTCTCGGTGATCGGGCCGCGCGCGCCGCTGCCGATCGTGCGGTTGTCGAGCTCGCGGATCGGCGTGACTTCGGCCGCGGTGCCGGTGAAGAACGCTTCGTCGGCCGTATAGACCTCGTCGCGCGTGATGCGCTTCTCGATCACTTCGATGCCGGCTTCCTTCGCGAGCGTGATGACCGTGTCGCGCGTGATGCCGTCGAGGCACGACGCCAGATCGGGCGTGTAGAGCTTGCCGCGGTTCACGAGGAAGAAGTTCTCGCCGGAGCCTTCGGACACGTAGCCGTCGACGTCGAGGAGGAGCGCCTCGTCGTAGCCGTCGGCCGTCGCTTCCTGGTTCGCGAGGATCGAGTTCACGTACCAGCCCGACGCCTTCGCGCGCACCATCGACACGTTCACGTGATGGCGGGTGAACGACGACGTCTTCACGCGGATGCCCTTCGCGAGGCCTTCCTCGCCGAGGTACGCGCCCCACGGCCAGGCCGCGATCGCGACGTGGATCGTGTTGCCCTTCGCCGACACGCCGAGCTTTTCCGAGCCGATCCAGATGATCGGGCGCAGGTAGCACGACTCGAGCTTGTTCTCGCGGACGACGTCGCGCTGCGCCGCTTCGAGCGTTTCCTGGTCGAACGGCACGTCCATCTGGAAGATCTTCGCCGAGTTCAGCAGGCGCTTCGTGTGCTCCTTCAGGCGGAAGATCGCCGTGCCGCCGTCGGCCGTCTTGTATGCGCGCACGCCCTCGAAGACGCCCATGCCGTAGTGCAGCGTGTGAGTCAGCACGTGGATCTTGGCGTCGCGCCAGTCGATCAGCTTGCCGTCCATCCAAATCTTGCCGTCGCGATCGGCCATTGACATAGGTCTTCTCCTAGTGGATGCGGGGTGCGCAGAAGCAGCGCGCGGCGGCTCGAAACGGCGCCGCGTCGCAAAGACGCTCATTTTAGCGTTTTTGTGCGGGCAACGGTCGGTACGGCGGGGTCCGGCGCTATAATCGACGCGCAACCTGCGTGAAAAATAACGGGCGGCGGCGCGCGACGCGCGCGAGCGGCCCGGCTTTCCGCCTTCGCGGCGCTTCCCCGATGCTCGCTCGCTTCTCCGCCTCCGACCGCTTCGCCCTCGTCCAGGGCTTCCGCGACTTTTCTCCGACGCTGATGGCGATCCTGTCGTGGGGGCTCGTCACCGGCATCGCGATGAGCAAGTCGGTGCTGTCGACGGGGCAGGCGGTCGGCATGTCGGTCCTCGTCTACGCAGGCTCGTCGCAGCTCGCGGTGCTGCCCCTCTTCGCCGCGAAGCTGCCCGTCTGGACGATCCTGCTCACCGCCGCGATGGTCAACATGCGCTTCGTGATCTTCAGCGCAGGGCTCGCGCCCCATTTCTCGTATCTGCCGCTGTGGCGGCGCCTCGCAATCGGCTATTTCAACGGCGACGTGATCTATCTGCTGTTCCAGAAGCAGGGCTTCGCGACGGGCCATGTGCCCGGCAAGGAAGCCTATTTCTGGGGGATGGCGCTCACGAGCTGGTTCGCTTGGCAGGCGTCGTCGCTCGTCGGCATCGCGCTCGCGAGCGTATTTCCCGACAGCTGGGGGCTCGCGCTCGCCGGCACGCTCGCGCTGATTCCGATCATGGTGTCCGCGATCTCGAACCGCTCGACGCTCGCGGCCGTCGCGATCGCCGGGATCGTGTCGCTTGTCGCGTTCGAGCTGCCGTACCGGCTCGCGCTGCCGCTCGCGGTGTGCGCGGCGCTCGCGGCGGGCAGCGTCGCCGACTGGTTCGTCGAACGCGCCGACTGGCGGCGCATCCGCGCAGCGGGCCGCGCGACGCACTCGGAGGACGTCGAATGAGCGACTGGCAGATCTGGCTCGCGATCGCCGGGATGACGCTCGTCACCGCGGTCACGCGCGCGCTCTTTCTCGTTGGCGGCGAGCGGACGGTGCTGCACGAGCGCGTCCAGCGCTCGCTGCGCTACGCGCCCGCCGCCGCGCTTGTCGCGGTCGTCCTGCCAGACGTGCTCGAGACGCCCGCGGGCATCTCGTTCGCGCTGTCGAACCACGATTTCTACGCGGCCGCGGCGGGCCTCGCGTGGTTCCTGTGGCGTCGCAGCATGCTCGGCACGATCGTCGTCGGGATGCTCGTGTTCACCGCGCTGCGAATCCTGTTCTGACGCGACGCCGCCGCGCGTCTCGCGGCCGCCGAGCGGGCGCGACCCAACGGCGCACGTCGCCGCCAAATAGCAGGAATTCGCCGCCGCGCGGGGTAGCGCGCCGGGCGGATCGGCTAGAATGACCCCTTCCGGAATTTTTCGCGCGCGCGTCGCGCGGGCCTTGCCGTGCGACGCCGGCGGGCCGCGCGAGGCGCCCGGGTCGGCAGCCCGCGCGCGCGTCGTACCGCTTTCCTTCATCAACCTTCATCAGTCCCATGAGCCAAGTAAAGCGTCTTACCGACCTGATCGCCGAAGGCAAGCTCTCCGGCAAACGTGTGTTCATCCGCGCCGATCTGAACGTGCCGCAGGACGATCATGGCAACATCACCGAAGACACGCGCATCCGCGCGTCGGTGCCCGCGATCCAGGCGGCGCTCGACGCGGGCGCGGCCGTGATGGTCACGTCGCACCTCGGCCGCCCGACGGAAGGCGAGTTCAAGCCCGAGGATTCGCTCGCGCCCGTCGCGAAGCGCCTGGCCGAGCTGCTCGGCCGCGACGTGCCGCTCGTCGCGAACTGGGTCGAGAACGGCGTTTCGGTCGCGCCGGGCCAGGTCGCGCTGCTCGAGAACTGCCGCGTGAACAAGGGCGAGAAGAAGAATTCGGACGAACTCGCGCAGAAGATGGCGAAGCTCTGCGACGTCTACGTGAACGACGCGTTCGGCACCGCGCACCGCGCGGAAGCCACGACGCACGGCATCGCGAAGTATGCGCCCATCGCCTGCGCGGGCCCGCTGCTGGCGGCCGAGCTCGACGCGCTCGGCAAGGCGCTCGGCAACCCGAAGCGCCCGCTCGTCGCGATCGTCGCCGGCTCGAAGGTGTCGACGAAGCTGACGATCCTGAACTCGCTCGCGGCGAAGGTCGATCAGCTGATCGTCGGCGGCGGCATCGCGAACACGTTCATGCTTGCGGCCGGCCTGCCGATCGGCGAGTCGCTCGCGGAAGCCGATCTCGTCGACGAGGCGAAGGCGATCATCGACGAAGCCCGCAAGCTCGGCGCGTCGGTGCCGATCCCGACCGACGTCGTCGTCGCGAAGGAATTCTCGCCGACGGCCGCGGCCACCGTGAAGAACGTCGCCGATATCGAAGCCGACGACATGATCCTCGACATCGGGCCGGAAACCGCGAAGGCGCTCGCCGGCCAGCTCGAGAAGGCGGGCACGATCGTCTGGAACGGCCCCGTCGGCGTGTTCGAATTCGACCAGTTCGGCCACGGCACGAAGACGCTCGCCGATGCGATCGCGAACTCGGCCGCGTTCTCGATCGCGGGCGGCGGCGACACGCTCGCCGCGATCGCGAAGTACGGAATCCACGACAAGGTCAGCTATATCTCGACGGGCGGCGGCGCGTTCCTTGAATTCCTCGAGGGCAAGAAGCTGCCCGCCGTCGAAGTGCTCGAAACGCGCGCGTAAGCGCGTGACGCGGCGCGCGTCGCATCCGCTTCGCGCGCGGCATGAAGTATGAAGCGCGGCCGGCCATGCCGGCCGCCCGCGCGACGGCGGCGGGCATGCGGATTGCGCCCGGCGCCGGAGCGGCGGCAGTCGGCCGCCTGCCTGGCGGGCCGCGCGAGCGGTCCTGCCGAACTCGATACGACGACGCGGCGCCGGCTGCCAACGCCGGCGCCCGCGGACAAAGCGACGCCGGGCGCAGCATGCACCGGCGCGTGTTCCGGAGCGGCGGCGGCTGGGCCGCGCGGCTTTCGGCTCTCGCGGCCCTACATCCAGCGCTTTCACTCAGTCAAACGAGGAGATTCATGCATCGCGCCACCAAGATAGTCGCCACGATCGGTCCGGCATCCAGTTCGCCGGAGGTCCTGTTGCAGATGATGCACGCGGGTCTCGACGTCGTGCGGCTCAATTTCTCGCATGGCACCGCCGACGATCACCGCGAACGCGCCGAGCTGGTCCGCGAGGCCGCGCGGCGGGTCGGCCGGGAAATCGCGATCATGGCGGACCTGCAGGGGCCGAAGATCCGCGTCGGCAAGTTCGAGGCGGGCAAGACGACGCTCGCGCCCGGCCAGTCGTTCATCCTCGACGCGACGTGCGAGCTCGGCAACGGCGAGCGGGTCGGCCTCGACTACAAGGATCTGCCGCGCGACCTGAAGCCGGGCGACGTGCTGCTCCTGAACGACGGCCTCATCGTGCTGACGGTCGAGCGCGTGCTCGGCGACGAGATCCACACGACCGTCAAGGTGGGCGGCGACCTGTCGAACAACAAGGGGATCAACCGGCAGGGCGGCGGGCTGTCGGCGCCCGCGCTGACAGCGAAGGACATGGAGGACATCCGCACCGCGATGTCGCTCGGCGCGGATCTCGTCGCCGTGTCGTTCCCGAAGAACGCGACCGACATGGAGATGGCGCGCCAGCTCGCGAACATCGCGGGCGCGCCTTACGGCATCAAGCCGAAGATGATCGCGAAGATCGAGCGCGCGGAGGCGATTCCCGCGCTGCAGGAGATCCTCGACGCGTCGGACGGCATCATGGTCGCGCGCGGCGACCTGGCCGTCGAGGTCGGCAACGCGGCGGTGCCCGCGCTGCAGAAGCGGATGATCCGGATGGCGCGCGAATCGAACAAGCTCGTGATCACCGCGACGCAGATGATGGAGTCGATGATCCATGCGCCCGTGCCGACCCGCGCGGAGGTGTCGGACGTCGCGAACGCGGTGCTCGACGGCACCGACGCGGTGATGCTGTCCGCCGAGACCGCGACGGGCAAGTACCCGAGCGTCACGATCGAGGCGATGGCGGCCGTCTGCGTCGAGGCGGAGAAGTCCGAGCATGTCGAGCTCGACAAGGATTTCCTCGACCGCACGTTTACGCGGATCGACCAGTCGATCGCGATGGGCGCGCTGTTCACCGCGTACCACCTGGGCGCGAAGGCAATCGTCGCGCTGACCGAATCGGGCGCGACGGCGCTCTGGATGTCGCGCCACTACACGCACGTGCCGATCTTCGCGCTGACGCCGCGGGTCGGCAGCGAGCGCGCGATGGCCCTTTTCCGCAACGTGACGCCGCTGCACGTCGATTTCGACAGCGACCGCGATTCCGCACTGCAGCAGGCGCTCGAGCTGATCGTGCGGCGCGGGTACGTCGCGCACGGCGACATGGTCGTGCTGACGGTTGGCGAGCCGATGGGGCAGGCGGGCGGCACGAACACGCTGAAGATCGTGCGCGTCGGCGAGCATTACTGATACCGGGCCGGGTGCGGGACGCCCGCCGGGCGTGCCGCTTGCGCCTGGAACAAGCCGCGTGGGGTCGGATGCCCCCGCGGCTTTTTTGCTTGAAGGCGGTCTGAAAGACGTAACAAATTGCCAGCGAATCCGCCATTTGGTCTGAATCGGGGGCGCTTCGCGATAAAATGCGGCTATTCGACGCTCGGCCGCGCCGGTCCTCCCGTCTTCCGTCGGGGCGGGCCGTAAGACGCCGCGTAGGGCGCAAGGTTTTCATTCAAGGAGTACCACAATGCCTCTCGTATCAATGCGTCAACTGCTGGATCACGCGGCGGAAAACGGCTACGGCCTGCCCGCATTCAACGTGAACAACCTGGAGCAGGTGCAGGCGATCATGGCGGCAGCCGACGAAGTCGGCGCGCCCGTGATCATGCAGGCGTCGGCGGGCGCCCGGAAGTACGCGGGCGAGCCGTTCCTGCGCCACCTGATCGAAGCGGCGGTCGAGTCGTACCCGCACATTCCCGTCGTGATGCACCAGGACCACGGCCAGTCGCCGGCGGTGTGTCTGACGGCCATCCGCAGCGGCTTCACGAGCGTGATGATGGACGGCTCGCTGCAGGCCGACGGCAAGACGGTCGCATCGTACGAATACAACGTCGACGTGTCGAAGAAGGTCGTCGAGATGGCGCACTCGATCGGCGTGACGGTCGAGGCCGAACTCGGCGTGCTCGGCTCGCTCGAGACGATGAAGGGCGACAAGGAAGACGGCCACGGCGCGGAAGGCACGATGACCCGCGAGCAGTTGCTGACGGATCCCGAGCAGGCTGCCGACTTCGTCAAGCTCACGCAGTGCGACGCGCTTGCGATCGCAATCGGTACGTCGCACGGCGCGTACAAGTTCACGAAGAAGCCGACGGGCGACATCCTGTCGATCCAGCGGATCAAGGAAATCCACGCGCGCATTCCGAACACGCACCTCGTGATGCACGGTTCGTCGTCGGTGCCGCAGGACCTGCTCGCGGAAATCCGCGAGTTCGGCGGCGACATGAAGGAAACCTACGGCGTGCCCGTCGAGGAGATCCAGGAAGGCATCAAGCACGGCGTGCGCAAGGTCAACATCGACACCGACCTGCGTCTCGCGATCACGGGCGCGATCCGCCGCTACATGTTCGAGAATCCGTCGAAGTTCGACCCGCGCGACTACCTGAAGCCCGCGCGCGAAGCGGCGAAGAAGATCTGCGTCGCGCGCTATCTGGCGTTCGGCTGCGAAGGCCAGGCGGCGAAGATCAAGCCGGTTGCGCTCGACAAGATAGCCGAGAAGTACAAGGCCGGCGACCTCGCGCAAGTGGTGCGTTAAATGGTGCCGCGCGGCCGGACGGAAGAGGGCGCCGCCCTTCGCCGCCCGGCCGCGGGCAGGTTGCAAGACCGCCGTTCCCGCGTGCCGACGGGAACGGCGTTTCCCTTTTTGTTTGGCTCTTAATTCTGCGAAAAGACGATGTCTACCCTTTACGAATCCACGCTGCGCTCGCTGCCGCTCCTCGGTCGCGGCAAGGTCCGCGACAACTACGCGGTCGGCAACGACAAGCTCCTGATCGTCACGACCGATCGCCTGTCGGCGTTCGACGTCATCATGGGCGAGCCGATTCCGAACAAGGGGCGCGTCCTGAATCAGATGGCGAACTTCTGGTTCGACAAGCTCGCGCACATCGTCCCGAACCACCTGACGGGCGTCGCGCCGGAAACGGTCGTCGCGGCTGACGAGGTCGAGCAGGTGAAGGGGCGCGGCGTCGTCGTCAAGCGTCTCGAGCCGATCCTCGTCGAGGCGGTCGTGCGCGGCTATCTCGCGGGCAGCGGCTGGAAAGACTACCAGGCGACGGGCAAGGTGTGCGGCGTCGAGCTGCCGGCCGGCCTCTCGAACGCGCAGAAGCTCCCCGAGCCGATCTTCACGCCCGCGGCCAAGGCGGAGATGGGCCATCACGACGAGAACATCTCGTTCGAGGAAACCGAGCGCCGCATCGGCACCGAGCTTGCCGCGACGATCCGCGACATCTCGATCAAGCTGTACAACGAAGCCGCCGACTACGCGGCGACGCGCGGCATCATCATCGCCGACACCAAGTTCGAGTTCGGCCTCGACGAGCACGGCAAGCTGTTCCTGATGGACGAAGCGCTGACGGCCGACTCGTCGCGCTTCTGGCCGGCCGGCGAGTACCAGGTCGGCACGAACCCGCCGTCGTTCGACAAGCAGTTCGTCCGCGACTGGCTCGAGGCGCAGGACTGGAACAAGGAGCCGCCCGCGCCGAAGCTGCCCGACGACGTGATCGCGAAGACGAGCGCGAAGTACCAGGAAGCGCTCAAGCGGATCACGGGCAAGACGCTCGACTGATCATCGTTCGATTCACCGAAACAAGGAAGCGCACGATGAGCGAAGTCCAGACCGCCCACACGCACAGCGCGCCGCTCGTCGGCGTGCTGATGGGTTCCAGTTCCGATTGGGACGTGATGCAGCATGCCGTCGCGATCCTGCAGGCGTTCGACGTACCGTACGAGGCCAAGGTCGTGTCCGCGCACCGGATGCCCGATGAGATGTTCGACTACGCGGAGAAGGCGCGCGAGCGCGGCCTGCGCGCGATCATCGCGGGCGCGGGCGGCGCGGCGCACCTGCCCGGCATGCTGGCCGCGAAGACGACGGTGCCCGTGCTGGGCGTGCCGGTCGCGAGCAAGTACCTGAAGGGCGTCGATTCGCTGCATTCGATCGTGCAGATGCCGAAGGGCGTGCCCGTCGCGACGTTCGCGATCGGCGAGGCCGGCGCGGCGAACGCGGCGCTGTTCGCGGTGTCGATCCTGGCCGGCACGTCGACCGATTACGCGAACCGGCTCGCCGCGTTCCGCGTGCGGCAGAACGAAGCCGCGCACGCGATGGTGCTGCCGCCGCTGTGAGGCCGCCGCGCAGCCGCCGGCGACCTCGATCGTCCTGACCGCGGCGGGCGCAGCCGCCCGCCGCCACCGACCCTAGACATGACTGCACTCCCCCCCCCGATTTCCCCGATCCTGCCCGGCGCCTGGCTCGGCATGGTCGGCGGCGGCCAACTCGGCCGCATGTTCTGCTTTGCCGCGCAGGCGATGGGCTATCGCGTCGCCGTGCTCGATCCCGATCCGACGAGCCCCGCGGGCGCCGTCGCCGACAAGCATCTGCGCGCCGCGTACGACGACGAGGCCGCGCTCGCCGAGCTCGCGCAAGTGTGCGACGCCGTGTCGACCGAGTTCGAGAACGTGCCCGCCGCGAGCCTCGATTTCCTCGCGCAATCGACGTTCGTCGCGCCCGCCGGCCGCTGCGTCGCGATCGCGCAGGACCGGATCGCCGAGAAACGCTTCATCGCGGCATCCGGCGTGCCCATCGCGCCGCACGTCGTGATCGAATCGGCTGCGCAGCTCGCGGCGCTCGCCGACGCCGAGCTCGCCGCGGTGCTGCCCGGCATCCTGAAGACCGCGCGCCTCGGCTACGACGGCAAGGGGCAGGTGCGCGTCGCGACCGTGCAGGAAGCGCGCGACGCGTACGCGTCGCTGGGCGGCGTGCCGTGTGTGCTCGAAAAGCGCCTGCCGCTCAAGTACGAGGTGTCGGCGCTGATCGCGCGCGGCGCGAACGGCGCGTCTGCCGTATTCCCGCTCGCGCAGAACGCGCATCACGGCGGCATCCTGTCGCTGACCGTCGTGCCCGCGCCCGCGGCGAGCGACGCGCTCATGCGCGAAGCGCAGCAGGCGGCCGTGCGGATCGCCGATTCGCTCGATTACGTCGGCGTGCTGTGCGTCGAGTTCTTCGTGCTCGAAGACGGCTCGCTCGTCGCGAACGAAATGGCGCCGCGGCCGCACAACTCCGGCCACTACACGGTCGACGCGTGCGAGACGAGCCAGTTCGAGCAGCAGGTCCGCGCGATGACGCGGCTGCCGCTCGGCAGCACGCGCCAGCATTCGCCCGCCGCGATGCTCAACGTGCTCGGCGACGTATGGTTCGCGAACGGCGCGTCGAGCGAATCCGTCGCGCCGCCGTGGGACCAGGTCGCCGCGATGCCGACCGCGCGGCTGCATCTGTACGGCAAGGAGGAGGCGCGCGTCGGCCGCAAGATGGGGCACGTGAACTTTACCGCGGCGACGCTCGACGATGCGGTCGCGGGCGCGACCGCTTGCGCGCGGCTCCTGCGCATTCCGCTCGACTGACGGGACGCACGATGTCGAACGATCGACCGTTCCCGGCCGCCGCGCAAATCGACGAAGCAGCCGCGTTGCTCGACGCGGGCGAGCTCGTCGCGTTTCCGACCGAGACCGTCTACGGCCTCGGCGGCGATGCGCAGAGTCCGGCGGCCGTCGCGCGGATCTACGCGGCGAAAGGGCGTCCGGCGAACCATCCGGTGATCGTCCACCTCGCGCCGGGCAGCGATCCGGGCTATTGGGTCGATGAACTGCCCGCCGATGCGAACAAGCTGATCGACGCGTTCTGGCCGGGCCCGCTCACGCTGATCCTGAAGCGCGCCGCGCACATTCCGGACGCGGTGAGCGGCGGGCAGGACTCGGTCGGGTTGCGCTGCCCGTCGCATCCGGTCGCGCAGGCGCTGTTGCGCGCGTTCGACGCGCGCCGAGGCGGGCATGGCGGCGTCGCCGCACCGTCGGCGAACCGCTTCGGCCACGTGAGCCCGACAACCGCGCAGCACGTGCGCGACGAGTTCGGCGATTCCGTCCACGTGCTCGACGGCGGCGCGTCCGACGTCGGGATCGAGTCGACGATCCTCGATCTGTCGCGCGGCTTTCCGGCCCTGCTGCGCCCCGGCCGCGTGACGCCGCGGCAGATCGCCGACGTGCTCGGCGTCGCGCCGCGTCTGCCCGACGGCGGCGATGCAACCGCGCCGCGCGCGTCCGGCACGCTGAAAGCGCATTACGCGCCGCGCACGCCGCTCACGCTCGCGCCGTTCGAGCGGCTCGAGCGGTTCCTGTCCGCCGCGCGCGACGCGGGCGAGCGGGTC
Source organism: Burkholderia sp. ABCPW 14 (assembly GCF_001523835.1). Lineage (NCBI taxonomy): Bacteria > Pseudomonadati > Pseudomonadota > Betaproteobacteria > Burkholderiales > Burkholderiaceae > Burkholderia > Burkholderia sp. ABCPW 14. Next base: position 24,892 of record NZ_LOVS01000095.1, read on the forward strand.
GCGCTCGTCGCGCGCGCGTCGCGCGCCGGCGCGTGGGCGCACGCGGACGGCGTGCATTTCGTCGCGGCGCCCGAGGATCCGCAGGTCTACGCGCGCGAGCTCTACGGGCTGCTGCGCGCGCTCGATCGCGCGCAGGTCGCGCGCATCCTCGTCGAGAAGCTGCCGGATACGGTCGAATGGATCGCGGTGAACGACCGGCTCGGCCGCGCGGCGGCCGCGTTCGACGCGCACGAATGAGCGTCGTGCGTTCGGGCGGTTGACAGGCGGAAACCACGCGGCTTCGTTATGCTCTTGTCGCCGAAGCGCCGAAGCGCCGAAGCGCCGAAGCGCCGAAGCGCCGAAGCGCCGAAGCGCCGAATCACTCAAAAACACCCGATCCCGATGAGAAACGCCCGGTTCGCGTCACGCGAACCGGGCGTTTTCGTTCGAAGCGCGGATCGTCGTCGAGCCGCGGGCGGCGGGCACGGCGAACCCGAGCCCGCCGCCCGCCGGCTTACTTGCCGACGCCCGTCTTCGCGATCTGCTGCTCGACGTACTGCGCGAACAGCGCGTGCAGATGCGTCGTCGGGTGGACCGTATCGGCGAACATGTAGGTCTGGTCGGCGTTCGCGACCGTGTACATCTGCGGCGAGCAGAACAGCGACGAGCCGAACGCGGTCGGGTTCGACACGCCCGACTTCGTCGCGGCGGCGATCATCGACTGCAGGTTGCACGCGGTGCCCGTGTTCGACACCGAGAAGCCGTTCGTCTGGTAGTTCGCGGTGATGCCGTCCTGCCACGTGAACGCGTCGATCAGCACGGCCTTCGCCGGATCGACGTTGAGCGCCTTCAGCGCCGCGGCGAGCGTGCTGTTGAAGACCGTCGAAAGCTGCGTGAGCGCGGCCTGCTGGCCCGTCGACACCGCGAGCGGCGTGCCGCCGATATCCGGCACGTTCGACACGAACACGTGCGTCGCGCCCGCGGCGACGATCTGCTGGACGATCCCCGCGAGCTGCTGCGCCGCAAGGCCGATCTGCTGCGCGGCGGCGAGCTGCGCGGCCGGCGTGTTGCCCGACGCCTGCGCGACCTGCACCTGATAGAAAATGTCGTTTGCGCCGCCGTTGATCAGCACGATCTGGTTCGCGTTGAAGCTGCCGTGCTGCTGCAGGTATTGCTGGATCTGCGTCGCGACGGGCACGGTCGTCGCTTGCGCGTAGTCGGCGTTCGCCACGCTCGGATCGGCGTGGCCGATGCCCGGCTGCTGCGTGACGCGCGAGCCGCCCTGCGCGTAGCCCAGGCCGCCCGCGGCTTGCAGCGGCACGCCGAAGCCGCCTTCGAACGCGGGCGTGAGCGTGCCGCCGTAATACGTGGCGACGTCCTGCGTCCACACCTGGCCCGGGTTCGTCGTGAAGCGGCCGCCGCCGAAGCCGATCAGGATTTGCGGCGAGTAAGTGCCGGTGTCCGACAGGCTGTCGCCGAACGACACGACCTGCATGTTCACGCCGGCGCTCGGCTGCGACGAGCCATTGCCATCGCCGCCGCCGCACGCAGCGAGGATGGCGAACGCGGCACTCGCGAGCGCGATTTGCGCGCCGCGCCACAGGCGGCGTGCGGTGCGGGCGGGTTGTTGTTGTCGTTGCAGCTGATTCATGCGGGTCTCTCCTCGTAGATATGCTTGTGTTGCATGGCCTGCGCCGTGCCGCGGCTTGGCGCGATGTTGTGAGTCCGTGTCTCGTTATCGTTCGCGCGGCGCGGCGGCGAGCGCGGGCGGCTCGTGCGGCTGCGCGCGCGCGTTCGCAACCCGAGCATGATAAGCGCTCGCCCATTCGGGCGGACCGAAAACCGCTCGCAGCTTGTTGCGCCAGCCTTCGACGCCGAACGCGTCGACCGCCATCGACCGCCATTCGTGGAACGTCGCGACGAGCGGGTTGTTCGAGTCGAGCGGCTCGACGATTCCGTATTCGGGCGGATCGCGCGGGTCCTCTTCGACGAAGCTGCCGAACAGGCGGTCCCAGATCACGAGCACGCCTGCGTAGTTGCGGTCGATGTAGCGCGGATTGCGCGCGTGGTGCGCGCGGTGGATCGACGGCGTGTTCAGCACGTACTCGAGCCAGCCGAGCTTCGGGATCGTCTGCGTGTGGACGAAGAACTGGAATGCGAGGTTGATGAGCACGATGCCGACGACTTGCTGCGGCGGAAAGCCGAGGAACGCGAGCGGCAGCCAGAACGCCCACATTCCGGCGATCGGATACATCAGGCTTTGCCGCATCGCGGTGGAGAAATTCAGGCGTTCGGACGAATGGTGAACGACGTGCGCGGCCCACAGCCAGCGCACGCGATGGCTGCAGCGGTGGAACACGTAGTAGAGCAGGTCCTGCGCGACGAACAGCACGGCGAACGACACCCACGTGTTCTCCCACGTGAAGAGCCGGTAATGCGTGTAGCAGTACGCATAGATCGGAATCACGAAGAGCCACGCGACCTTGTCCGCGCCCTGGTGCATCAGCGCGAGCGCCGCGTTGCACAGCGTATCGCGCAGGTTGTAGACGTGCTCGCCGGGGCGCGTGCGTGCGAGGTGCCACGCTTCCCAGCCGATGCAGAGCAGGAAGACGGGCGCGAGCGCGAGCAGAAGCAATTCGACGTTGAATTGCATGAGTGTCTCCCCCTTGTTGTGGCTCGAGCGATGCGGCGCATGCGGCGTGCGGCCCGCATGCTCGGCTCGGTGGCGTCAATTGCAGCTAAAAGGGTACGCAATCAGCGTACCGGGCGCGAGCGTGTTTCGTAGAGGGAGTCTTCGACGGGCGGGGCGTGGGACGGCGGGCGAGGCCGCCGCGTTGCGGCGGTGGGCGAAAACGCACGGTTGCGGGCGGCCTTCGCGGAGCCCGACTGGCAAACGGCGAGGCGGAATCGGTTCCGGCCGGCTCGCAGCGGCGCGCCACGCGTGCCGCGGCGATTCAGGCGCCGATCAGATTAGCGCGGCCCCTCGTACACCCATTCGAGCAGTGCGTCGTGCGCCGCGCGCGCGGCCGATGCGCGATCGTCGTTGATGAAGCTGACGACCACATAGCTCGACCCGTCCGCCGACGCGACGTAACCCGCGATCGCGCGCACGTCGCGCAGCGTGCCCGTCTTGATGTGCGCGTTGCCGCCGACGGGCGCGTTCGTCAGCCGGTTCTTCATCGTGCCGTCGACGCCCGCGATCGGCAGCGAGTCGACGAACGCCTGCGCGACGGGGCTCGCGTTTGCCGCCTGCAGCATGTCGGCGAGCGACAGCGCGCTCACGCGCTCGTCGCGCGACAGCCCGGAGCCGTTCTCGAGCGCGAGCCCTTCGGTCGGCAGCCCGCTGTGCGCGAGAAACGCGCGGATCGTATCCGCCGATTGCGCGGGCGTCGCGGGCGGCCGGTGCTCGACCGCGCCGATCGTGAGGAACAGGTTGCGCGCCATCACGTTGTTGCTGAACTTGTTGATGTCGTGCACGACGCTCGACAGCACCGGGCCATGGTGCGCCGCAACGAGCCGCGCGCGTCCCGGCACCTTGCCTTCGGCGACCGTGCCGGAGAACGCGCCGCCCGTCTGGCGCCACAGCGCGAGGAAGCCGCGCGCGAAGAACGCAGAGTGGTTCAGCACGGCGAGATTGGTCGTCGTCGGGCCGCAGCGCAGCGGGTAGTCGCCGGCAAACGACGCGGTGAGGTCGCCGGTCGCGTCGGTCATGAGCGCGGGCCGCGCGGCCGCCGCCGCGGCGGCGCACGAGCCCGCGCCTTCGACGAGCTGGTTGTCGACGTTCAGGTTCGCGAGCGGCGGCACGACGTCGATCGCGACCGCGCCGTTGTCGGTCGGCGTCACCGTGAACGACAGCGCCTTGAACGCGTAAAGGAGCGGGTCGGGGCCGACGTTGTACGGCGCGGTGGCGTCGTCGTCGAGCGGCGGCAGATCGCGCGTCTCGGGCGCGAAGAAGGTCTTGTCGAGCACGAGCGCGCCGTCGACGTTGACGATGCCCGCGCGGCGGATCTTGTTGACGAGATCGATCAGTTCCTCCGGCACGAGCTTCGGATCGCCCGTGCCCTTCACGTACAGCGTGCCGTGCAGCGTGCCGTTCTCGTCGACGGCGCCGTCCGCGTACGCGCTCGTGCGCCAGCGGTAGTCGGCGCCGAGCATCGACAGCCCGGTGTAGGTCGTGACGAGCTTCATCGTCGAGGCGGGCTGCATCGGCCGGCTCGCGTTCCACGCGACGACGGGCGTCCGGTCGCCGATCCGCTCGATGACGACGCTCAGGTTCGACGCCGGCACGCGCGCGCGCTGCAGCGCGGCGAGCACCGACGCCGGCAGTACGTTGTGCGCGGTCGAGACCGCAGCCGGGTAGCGCGGCGGTTTCCTGCGGGCGTCGGCGGGCGCGGCGAACGCGAGCGCGGCGCACGCCGTGATGAGCGCCGCGCAGCGCAGGACGGCGCGCGGCGTGCAGGCGGCGGGGCGTGTCGGGCGAGGCGAAGCGGCGATGCTGCGGGCGTTGTGATTCATCGACGAATACGGAACGGAAGGCGACGTGAGCGATTGACTTGCGCGCGGCGGCGCAAGCCGGACATTGTAGAGAAAATGGCGCGCGCAGCGTCGAAATCTGCGAAGGTCCGCTCGCGCACGAGGCGGCGCTACAATGTCCGCCATCTCGAACGCAGGCGACGGACGTTTTTCAGGATGCGGATATTGCTAGTCGAAGACGATCGGATGATCGCCGAAGGGGTGCGCAAGGCGCTGAAGGCCGACGGCTGCGCGGTCGATTGGGTGCAGGACGGCGATGCCGCGCTGACCGCGCTCGGCGGCGAGGCGTACGACCTGCTGCTGCTCGACCTCGGGCTGCCGAAGCGCGACGGCATTGACGTGCTGCGCACGCTGCGCGCGCGCGGGCTCGCGCTGCCCGTGCTGATCCTGACCGCGCGCGACGCGGTCGCCGATCGCGTGAAGGGCCTCGACGCGGGCGCGGACGACTATCTCGTCAAGCCGTTCGATCTCGACGAGCTCGCCGCACGGATGCGCGCGCTGATCCGCCGCCAGTCGGGGCGCAGCGAATCGATGATCCGCCACGGCGCGCTGACGCTCGATCCGGCGTCGCACCAGGTGACGCTCGACGGCGCGCCCGTCGCGCTGTCCGCGCGCGAATTCGCGCTGCTCGAGGCGCTGCTCGCGCGTCCGGGCGCGGTGCTGTCGAAGAGCCAGCTCGAAGAAAAGATGTATGGCTGGGGCGAGGAGATCGGCAGCAACACCGTCGAAGTCTATATCCACGCGCTACGCAAGAAGCTCGGCTCGGACCTGATCCGCAACGTCCGGGGCCTCGGCTACATGGTCGTGAAGGAAGCGTAGCGCGTGAGGTCGATTCGCCATCAATTGCTGATCTGGCTGCTCGCGATCGTCGTGGCCGGGGTGGGGCTCGCCGGCTGGATGATCTATCGGCAGGCGCTCGCCGCCGCGAACGAGCTGTTCGACTACCAGTTGCAGCAGATCGCGGCCGCGCTGCCGTCCGAACCGTTCTCGCAGGTGCTCGGCTCGCAGACGAACGGCGACGAAGGGATCGTGATCCAGATCTGGAACCGCAACGGCGTGCTGATGTACTTCTCGCATCCGCGCGCGCCGATCGCGCCCCGAGCCGAGCTCGGTTTCTCGACCGAGCGCACCGAGCGCGGCGCATGGCGCGTGTACGGCGCGATCGTCGGCGACAACGTCGTGCAGCTCGCGCAGCCGCTGTCGGTGCGCAACCGGCTCGCCGCGAGCGTCGCGCTGCGCACGCTGTGGCCGCTCATCGTGCTGCTGCCGTTCCTCGGTGCGGCCGTCTGGATGATCGTCGGGCGTGGGCTCGCGCCGCTGCAGCGCGTGACCCGCGCGGTCGAGGCGCGCCGGCCCGAGGCGCTCGATCCGCTGCCCGACTGGCCGCTGCCGCTCGAAGTGCGTCCGCTCGTGCGCGCGCTGAACGGGCTGCTCGCGCGGCTGTCCGCCGCGCTCGACACGCAAAAGGCGTTCGTCGCGGACGCCGCGCACGAGCTGCGCACGCCGCTCGCGGCCGTGCAGATCCAGGCGCAGCTCGTCGCGCGCGCGCAGGACGACGCGTCGCGGCGCGAGGCGATCGTCGATCTGCAGAGCGGCGTCACGCGCGCGACGCGTCTCGCCGAACAACTGCTCGCGCTCGCGCGCGCGGAGCCGGGCGACTCGACGGTGCGCGAGCGCGTCGATCTGCGCGCGATCGTCGAGGAATGCGTCGCCTCGCATGCGCCGATCGCGCAGCGGCGCAACATCGATCTCGGCTTCGAGCAAGTCGAGGACGCGGCCGTGCTCGCCGATCCCGCCGCGCTGCGCGTGATGTTCAACAACCTGCTCGACAACGCGGTGAAGTACACGCCGGACGGCGGGCGCATCGACGTGTCGCTCACGCGTGGCGACGGCGCGCGCGCCTGCGTGCAGATCGGCGACAGCGGCCCCGGCATTCCGGCGGGCGAGCGCGAGCGCGTGTTCGACCGCTTCTACCGCGACACGTCCGCGCGGGCGCGCACCGACGTGTCGGGCAGCGGCCTCGGCCTCGCGATCGTCAAGCGGGTGGCCGCGCAGCAGCGCGCGACCTTGACGCTCGGCGAAGCGCCGGCGGGCGGGCTGCTCGTCAGCGTCGCGCTGCCGTGCGCGGCCGAAGCGTGACGGTCGTGACGGATGCGTGCCGGATGCGCGACTGAGGGCCGCGCATCATTCGCCTCATTGCTTGCCGCGGCGCGCGGCGTCGCCATGCCGCGGCCGCCCGCCAGTCCCGCGGCCGCTGATCCGCTGATCCGCTGATCCGCCCGATCCGCCCGATCCGCGCGCCGGGCCCGACGCGGGCCCCGGATTTGCTTCGTTTTCGTCCGTTTAATGGTTCCTGAAACCGATTAAGCCTGCTTTAAGACAGGGTCGCTACGCTGCGAACCATTAGACGAGGAGAACGATCGATGACTACCCGAATCCTTGCGCGTGGCGCAGTTGCCGTGGCCGTCGCCGCGGCGTTGTCGGCGGGGTACGTGGCGGGCACCCGTCGTGCGGAGCCGCCGCAGATCATCACGCCGGCCGTCGCCGCGCTGATGCCGGCCGAAGCGGCCGCGAAGACCGGCATTCCCGACTTTTCCGGGCTGGTCGAGACCTACGGGCCCGCCGTCGTGAACATCAGCGCGAAGCACGTCGTGCAGCGCACCGCGCAGCGCCGCGCGGCGCCGCAGTTGCCGATCGACCCGGACGATCCGTTCTACCAATTCTTCCGACATTTCTACGGGCAGGTGCCGGGGATGGGCGGCGGCCAGCAGCAGCCGGATGACCAGCCGAGCACGAGCCTCGGCTCCGGGTTCATCATCAGCCCGGACGGGTATATCCTGACTAACGCGCACGTGATCGACGGTGCGAACGTCGTCACCGTGAAGCTCACCGACAAGCGCGAGTACAAGGCGAAGGTCGTCGGCGCCGACAAGCAGTCGGACGTCGCGGTGCTGAAGATCGACGCGTCGAGCCTGCCGACGGTGAAGATCGGCGATCCGGCGCAGAGCAAGGTCGGCCAGTGGGTCGTCGCGATCGGCTCGCCGTACGGGTTCGACAACACGGTCACGTCGGGCATCATCAGCGCGAAGTCGCGCGCGCTGCCCGACGAGAATTACACGCCGTTCATCCAGACCGACGTGCCGGTGAACCCCGGCAACTCGGGCGGTCCGCTCTTCAACCTGAACGGCGAGGTGATCGGCATCAACTCGATGATCTACTCGCAGACGGGCGGCTTCCAGGGTCTGTCGTTCGCGATCCCGATCAACGAGGCGATGAAGGTGAAGGACGAGCTCGTGAAGACGGGCCACGTGAGCCGCGGCCGGCTCGGTGTCGCCGTGCAGGGGCTCAACCAGACGCTCGCGAGCTCGTTCGGTCTGCAAAAGCCCGACGGCGCGCTCGTCAGCTCGGTCGATCCGAAGGGGCCGGCCGCGAAGGCGGGGCTGCAGCCGGGCGACGTGATCCTGTCGGTCGACGGTGTGCCGGTGCAGGATTCGACGACGCTGCCCGCGCAGATCGCGAGCATGAAGCCCGGAACGAAGGCCGATCTGCAGGTCTGGCGCGACAAGTCGAAGAAGACCGTGTCGGTGACACTCGCGTCGCTGACCGACGACCAGGCGAAGGCGGGCGTCGACGAGCCCGTCGAGCAAGGGCGTCTCGGCGTCGCGGTGCGGCCGCTTTCGCCGCGCGAGCGCAACGGCTCGTCGCTCACGCACGGCCTCGTCGTCCAGCAGTCGACGGGCCCGGCCGCGAACGCGGGCATCCAGCCGGGTGACGTGATCCTCGCGGTGAACGGCCGGCCGGTCACGAGCGCGGAGCAATTGCGCGATGCGGTCAAGCGCGCGGGCAACAGCCTTGCGCTCCTGATCCAGCGCGACGACGCCCAGATCTTCGTGCCGGTCGATCTGGGCTGAGCCGGGGTCGATCCCGGCGTGGCGGGCGGGCCGGCTCGGCGGCTTGGCGGCCGCCTCCCGCCGCTTGCCGTCGTCCGTCACCTTCGCCGGTCGTCCATACTGGGCCTCCGGTACCCGGCGGACAGATTCAAGGAGCGAATCATGCGACAGCCAACCGTTTCCAAGAAGTACCTGATCGCGGCGGCGCTGGCCTTCGGCCTCGCGGGCGCCGCGAGTGCGCAGCCCGGCTTGCCGGACGCGCAGCAGCAAGGCGACGTCAGCTTCGTGTCGGGCGGGGTGGGGCAGGACGAATCCACCGCGTTCCAGCGCAGCGAAAGCAGTTGGCCGCTCGCGCTGCGCTTCACGGGCGCGGGCGGCGAGTATCTCGCCGACGTCCACGTGTCCGTGCTCGATGCGCACGGCGGCGAAGTGCTGAAGACCGACGCGCGCGGCCCCTACATGCTCGTCAGGCTGCAGCCGGGGCGCTACACCGTGCATGCGAGCTACAACGGCAACGAGCAGACCCATGCGGTCACGGTGCCGGCGAAGGGCGGCGTGAAGGCCGCGTTCTCGTGGAAGGCGCAGTGACCCCGCTGCGACGATGACGCCGCGCAATTTGCGGCGGTTTGGCCGATAATGCGACTATAAGCGGCGTTTCGCCGCGGCCATGCTTATTTCCGGCCGGCGCGTGCGCGCGGCGGCCGCAGGGGAAACCGATGTCCGACGCCGCAGGTCATCGCATCGAAATCGAGCCGAATCGCCATCGCGTTCGCGTGATCCACCAGGGGATCACCTATGCCGATTCGCATGCCGCCTATACGCTGAAAGAACCGGACCTGCCCCACGTCCAATACCTGCCGCGCGGCGACGTCAACATGTCGCGGCTCACGCCGTCCGATCACGTGACGTACTGCGAGCAAAAGGGGCAGGCGACCTATTTTCATCTGCATACTGAAAACGGCGTCATCGAGAACGCCGCGTGGAGTTACGAGGCGCCGCTGGCGGTCGCGGAAGCGATCCGGCAATATGTCGCGTTCGATGCCGCGTGCGTCGACCGCATCGACGTGACGTCCTGACGCGGCGGTTCATCGGGGGAGGCGATCATGGAACTGAGCGACGCGTTGTTCATTCCGCTCGCGCCGTCCGTCGTCCGGGACGCGCTGCAGGATCTCGCGCTCGTGCGCGCGAGCCTCGATCATTGCGAGTCGTTTTCGCGGCTCGCGCGCGGCGAGTACACGCTCGCACTGACGGTGCCGCTCGGCCCGTTGCGGGCGCATTACGACGTGCGCGCGCACGTCGTCAGCGAGCGCAGCGACGAACCGGAGCACACGAGGCGCACGCTGAACTTCCGGGCCCGCGCAGACGGCATCGGCGCGCTGCGCGGGCAGATCGACGTCGTGCTCGCGCCGGCCGGCGACGCATCGGACGCCGGCCGCGGCGTCCCCGCGACGCGCGTCGAATACGCGGTGTGGGCGACGGCGTCCGGCCCGCTCGCCGAACTGCCGGGCCGCCAGATCCGGAACGCGCTGCACGAGCTCGCGGACGATTTCTTCACCGAGTTCTGCGCGGTCGTGCAGGCGAAGCACGGGCTTGCGCCGAACCGCGCGCGAGATGGCGTGCCGCAGCGGCAGCACGTGTTCCTGCGGCCCGCGGGATTCAAGGGCGTCGCGCGCCGCGCGCACGCGCAGCACCTGGGCGGCGCGCTGACCGGGCGCGCGGCGAGCGCGCTCCACCATCGAGAATCGAACCCGGTGCCGTTGTGGGCGTGGGCCGCGATGATCGTCTTCGTCGCGCTGCTGCTCTATGCGGCGCGCTGGTTCAACGGCGGCTGAGCCGCGCGGCTTTTGCCGCGACGCCGCTTGCCGGGCACGGCGCCTCGCCCGGCAAGCCGCGTCGTGGATTTTCCGATTTCCCTTCCGATTCGCCGCTGAATGGCGGCCGTTCATCGCGTGCGGGCTCGATCCGGTCGCCCGGCCGGCTCAGTCGTCCTTGCGCATCGCGGGGCTCGTGCGCAGCATGTCGAAGCAGCCGTCGACGAGCCTTTCCGCGTGCCGCTCCGCATCGATCTCGCCCGGCAGCATCAGCATGTCGCGCACGAAGCCGCTGACGAGCGTATGCAGCATCAGCGTCGCGCGCCACGTATCGAGATCCGCCGGCAACTGGCCGTTCGCGACGCCTTGCGCGAGATCCGCTTCGATGTTGCGCAGCGCGTCGCGCATTCCTTCGCGGTTGCGCTGGAGGAGCGGCCCCATGTCCGCGACGTACTCGCACTTCATGAACAGGATGCTGAACACGCGCCGCAGTTGCGGGTCGCGTGCGACGCCGAGCAGGCACCAGATCAGGATTTCGCGGATCCGGCCGAGCGGATCGGCGTGCGGCGCGTCCGCGCCGGCCTTCAGCTCGTCGATCGGCAAGAGCACGCGGTCGAACATCGCGTCGAAGAGTTCGCTCTTGCTCGCGAAGTGCCAATAGATCGCGCCGCGCGTGACGCCCGCGTGCTGGGCGATGTCGGCGAGCGACGTGTGCGACACGCCTTTTTCGAAGAAGACGTGCTCGGCGGCGTCGAGGATGCGGTCGCGTGTCGCGAGCGCTTCTTCCTTCGTGCGTCTGGCCATTCAGGAGCTCATCGTATGCAAGGTCGAGGTCATTGCGTGAATAATAAGGGTTGTATCATGGGTGCCGCACGTGAGTGGCCCCGTTCGACGTCTTGTAAACCTTGGTAATGTGTAAGAAATTGTGCGGTGCATGAAGGACTTTTACATACATTCGCGAATGTATATACAATGCCAGCTTACGGCCGAATGGCCTTCGAGGCAATCGGTTAATATCCGTCTCTGCTGATTTCCCTCCCCATTGTTGTTCCGCGCGTACCGCGCGGCGGCATCCCGGCACGGCAGTCGCGTGCCGCCGTTGTATTCGCAGTCAAGCAATTCAGTTGTCCGATCCGCGCCGCAAGGCGCGTTCGTGTTGTGTCCTCGAGGGCCGGCACTTATTTCATCTAGTTACAAACGAGGTCGCTCCATGCGCGTCGAACGGGTTCCATACCGCTTAATCACTGTCGCGACGGCTGCCGTTTTTCTGGCCGCGTGCGGAAAAAAAGAATCGGCTCCGCCCCCTCAAACGCCGGAAGTCGGCGTCGTCACAGTCCAGCCGCAATCCGTGCCGGTCGTCTCCGAACTGCCGGGCCGCACGAGCGCGTACCTCGTCGCGCAGGTGCGGGCGCGGGTCGACGGCATCGTGCTGCGGCGCGAGTTCACCGAAGGCAGTGACGTCAAGGCCGGCCAGCGTCTCTACAAGATCGATCCCGCGCCGTACATCGCGGCGTTGAACAGCGCGAAGGCGACGCTCGCGAAGGCGCAGGCGAACCTCGCCACGCAGAACGCGCTCGTCGCGCGCTACAAGGTGCTCGTCGCCGCGAACGCGGTCAGCAAGCAGCAATACGACGACGCGCTCGCCGCGCAAGGGCAGGCGTCCGCCGACGTCGCGTCCGGCAAGGCCGCGGTCGAGACCGCGCAGATCAACCTCGGCTACACCGACGTGGTGTCGCCGATCTCGGGCCGCGTCGGCATCTCGCAGGTCACGCCGGGCGCCTACGTGCAGGCGAGCCAGGCGACGCTGATGTCGACCGTCCAGCAGCTCGATCCGGTGTATGTCGACCTCACGCAGTCGAGCCTCGAGGGCCTCAAGCTGCGTCAGGACATCCAGAGCGGGCGCATCAAGACGGAAGGTCCGGGCGCGGCGAAGGTCACGCTGATCCTCGAAGACGGCAAGCCGTATTCGGAGCAGGGCAAGCTGCAGTTCAGCGACGTGACGGTCGACCAGACGACGGGCTCGGTCACGATCCGCGCGATCTTCCCGAACAAGCAGCGCGTGCTGCTGCCGGGCATGTTCGTGCGTGCGCGCATCGAAGAGGGTGTCAACGACAACGCGTTCCTCGTCCCGCAAATCGGCGTCACGCACGATTCGAAGGGCCAGGCGATCTCGATGATCGTCGACGCGAAGGGCAAGGTCGAGCCGCGCGTCCTCACGACGAGCGGCATGCGAGGCCAGGACTGGGTCATCGAAGGCGGCCTGCAGGCGGGCGACCGCGTGATCGTGCAGGGCATCGACAAGGTGCGTCCGGGCATGACGGTGAAGACCGCCGCCGCGCAACTGCCGGCCGCGGCCGCCGCGTCGTCGGGGGCATCGCCCGCCGGCGCCGCGCCGGCTCAGGCCGCGGCAGCGAGCGCGGCCGCATCGGGCGCCGCGTCGTCGAGCACGGCAGCGAGTGCCGCCGCAGCGTCGAGCGCGCAATAACAGGGGGCCTGTTTCATGGCAAAGTTTTTTATCGATCGCCCGATCTTCGCATGGGTGATCGCCATCATCCTGATGCTGGCCGGTATCGCCGCGATCTTCACGCTGCCGATCTCGCAGTATCCGACGATCGCGCCGCCGTCGATCCAGATCACCGCGAGCTACCCGGGCGCTTCCGCGAAGACGGTGGAAGACACGGTCACGCAGGTGATCGAGCAGCAGATGAGCGGCCTCGACAACTTCCTGTACATGTCGTCGACGAGTGACGACTCGGGCAACGCCACCATTACGCTGACGTTCGCGCCGGGCACCAACGCCGATATCGCGCAGGTGCAGGTGCAGAACAAGCTGTCGCTCGCGACGCCGATCCTGCCGCAGGTGGTTCAGCAGCTCGGCCTGTCGGTGACGAAGTCGAGCAGCAGCTTCCTGCTCGTGCTCGCCTTCAACTCCGAAGACGGCAGCATGAACAAGTACGACCTCGCGAACTACGTGGCGTCGCACGTGAAGGACCCGATCAGCCGGATCAACGGCGTCGGCACCGTCACGCTGTTCGGCTCGCAGTACGCGATGCGGATCTGGCTCGACCCGAACCGCCTGACGAACTACGGCCTCACGCCGGTGGACGTCACGACTGCGATCACGCAGCAGAACGTGCAGATCGCGGGCGGCCAGATCGGCGGTACGCCGGCCGTGCCGGGCACCGTGCTGCAGGCGACGATCACCGAGTCGACGCTGCTGCAGACGCCCGAGCAGTTCGGCAACATCCTGCTGAAGGTCAATCAGGACGGCTCGCAGGTGCGCCTGAAGGACGTCGCGAAGGTCAGCCTCGGCGGCGAGAACTACAGCTTCGACACGAAGTACAACGGCCAGCCGACCGCGGCGCTGGGTATCCAGCTCGCGACCAACGCGAACGCGCTCGCGACCGCGAAGGCAGTGCGCGCGAAGATCGACGATCTGTCGACGTACTTCCCGCACGGCCTCGTCGTCAAGTATCCGTATGACACGACGCCGTTCGTGCGCCTGTCGATCGAGGAAGTGGTCAAGACGCTGCTCGAGGGTATCGTGCTCGTGTTCCTCGTGATGTATCTGTTCCTGCAGAACCTGCGGGCGACGATCATCCCGACGATCGCGGTGCCGGTCGTGCTGCTCGGCACGTTCGCGATCATGTCGATGGTGGGCTTCTCGATCAACACGCTATCGATGTTCGGTCTCGTGCTCGCGATCGGCCTATTGGTGGACGATGCGATCGTGGTGGTCGAGAACGTCGAGCGGGTGATGGCGGAAGAAGGGCTATCGCCGAGGGAAGCGACCCGCAAGGCGATGGGGCAGATTACCGGCGCGCTGGTGGGCGTGGCGCTCGTGCTGTCGGCGGTGTTCGTGCCGGTCGCGTTCTCGGGCGGTTCGGTCGGTGCGATCTATCGTCAGTTCTCGCTGACGATCGTGACGGCGATGGTGCTGTCGGTGCTCGTCGCGTTGATTCTGACGCCGGCGCTGTGCGCGACGATCCTCAAGCCGATCCCGCAGGGCCATCACGAAGAGAAGAAGGGCTTCTTCGGGTGGTTCAACCGGAACTTCAACGCGAGCCGCGACAAGTATCACGTCGGCGTGCACCACGTGATCAAGCGTTCGGGCCGCTGGCTCATCATCTACCTGGTCGTGATCGTCGCGGTCGGCCTGCTGTTCGTGCGCCTGCCGAAGTCGTTCCTGCCGGATGAGGACCAGGGCCTGATGTTCGTGATCGTACAGACGCCGTCCGGCTCGACGCAGGAAACGACCGCGAAGACGCTCGCGAACATCTCGGACTACCTGCTGAACGACGAGAAGGAGATCGTCGAATCGGCGTTCACGGTCAACGGCTTCAGCTTCGCGGGCCGCGGCCAGAACTCGGGTCTCGTGTTCGTCAGGCTGAAGGACTACGCGCAGCGTCAGCACGCGAACCAGAAGGTGCAGGCGCTGATCGGCCGGATGTTCGGGCGCTACGCGGGCTACAAGGACGCGCTCGTGATTCCGTTCAACCCGCCGTCGATTCCGGAACTCGGCACGGCCGCCGGCTTCGACTTCGAGCTGACGGACAACGCGGGCCACGGCCACGACGCGCTGATGGCGGCGCGTAACCAGCTGCTAATGCTGGCCGCGAAGGATCCGACGCTGCAGGGCGTGCGCCCGAACGGCCTGAATGACACGCCGCAGTACAAGGTGGATATCGATCGCGAGAAGGCGAACGCGCTCGGCGTCACGGCATCGGCGATCGACCAGACGTTCTCGATCGCATGGGCGTCCAGCTACGTGAACAACTTCCTCGACACCGACGGCCGGATCAAGAAGGTGTACGTGCAGTCCGACGCGCCGTTCCGGATGACGCCGGACGACATGAACATCTGGTACGTGCGCAACGGTTCGGGCGGGATGGTGCCGTTCTCGGCGTTCTCGACCGGCCACTGGACCTACGGTTCGCCGAAGCTCGAGCGCTACAACGGCGTTTCGGCGCTGGAAATCCAGGGCCAGGCCGCGCCGGGCAAGAGTACCGGCCAGGCGATGACGGCGATGGAATCGCTCGCGAAGCAGCTGCCGAACGGCATCGGCTATTCGTGGACGGGGCTGTCGTTCCAGGAAATCCAGTCGGGTTCGCAGGCGCCGATCCTGTATGCGATCTCGATCCTCGTCGTGTTCCTGTGTCTCGCGGCGCTGTACGAGAGCTGGTCGATTCCGTTCTCGGTGATCATGGTCGTGCCGCTCGGCGTGATCGGCGCGCTGCTCGCCGCGACGCTGCGCGGGCTCGAGAACGACGTGTTCTTCCAGGTCGGTCTGTTGACGACCGTCGGTCTGTCCGCGAAGAATGCGATTCTGATCGTCGAATTCGCGCGCGATCTGCAGCAGTCGGAGAAGATGGGGCCGATCGAGGCGGCGCTCGAAGCGGCGCGGCTGCGGCTGCGTCCGATTCTGATGACGTCGCTCGCGTTCATTCTCGGCGTGCTGCCGCTCGCGATCAGCAACGGCGCCGGCTCGGCGAGCCAGCACGCGATCGGCACCGGCGTGATCGGCGGGATGATCACCGCGACGTTCCTCGCGATCTTCATGATCCCGATGTTCTTCGTGAAGGTGCGGGCGGTGTTCAGCGGCGAGAAGGAAGATGCCGACGAAGCATTGCGCCTCGCGCATGAGCATATGCATCGTGACGAAAAGCCGGAGCACGGCGACGACGCTGGCAAGAAGGAATAAGTGATGAAGCGAAAACATGCTTTGACTGCACTCGCAGTCGCACTGCTCGCGACGGGCTGCACGCTCGCGCCGCGCTACGAGCGTCCGGCCGCGCCCGTGTCGGGCGCGTTCCCGACCGACGGCGTCTACGCCGCGCAGCCGGGCGCCGCGTCCGGCGCGCGCAGCGCGAACGT